>JADGOU010000425.1 GCA_017882835.1 Frankiaceae bacterium
CCCGTCCGGCAAGCCCTGCGCACCCTCGACCGGGCTGTCACCGACTACGTGTCCGAGGCGCGCATGACTGCCTGAAACTCGGCTCAAACGTCAAGGCCCTAGCGACCCAGGGTCGCTAGGCTAGACAGCCGGCGGTCTCCACCCGCGCCGGTGTCCACAGGTCCGGGCTACATGCTGGCCAAGTGCTACCCACGGCAAGGCGTGGACCGCACTCATCGAACGATCGTTCGAGTGGCTAGCAGCAGCCACGAGGCACTCCCTGGTGGGCAACCGGGAAGCCCCGACAACTCTGGGGCCGCCGGCCCGGGGCACCGGGTCGCCGAGGAGACGAGGAGTGCTGCATGGTCAGCCAGGAGCACGTACGACGCTTCGAGGAGATCTTCGGTTCGGCCGGGGAGGCCGTGCTACAGCGCCTGGAGACGGTGAGCCCCCGGCTGCGGGAGCACGTGTACGGCTACATCGCCGGTGACCTCTATGCCGACCAGACACTCGATGTCCGCACCCGCGAGCTGGTGGTTCTCGCGACACTCGCCGCGCAAGGCGGGCTCACCGAGCAGCTCACCGTGCACCTGCACACCGCGCTCGACAACGGCGCGAGCGAACGGGAGGTCGTCAGCGTGCTGGAGACTGTCGGGACGTACGCCGGGGTGCCCCGCGCGTTGAACGCGTTGTTCACCGCGGCGGATGTCTTTGCGAGCCGCCGCCGCCAACCGAGCGTCGGGCGGTCGGAAGGGGATGCGAGATGACGGCGACCTCGGAACGGCCGCGGCGGTGCGCCGCCAAGGACTCCGAATCGGCCAGCCCGCGCTGAGACTCAGGCCAGTCGTACCATCGCCGGAAACCGACCTTCCGTAAACAGCCGGCCAAAGGGGACTTCATGCTCAGCAGCTACGCCTCCGGTACCTGGTTCACCGCCAGCGACGAGGGCACGCCGCTGCTCGACGCGGTTACCGGTGACGAGGTCGACCGGGTCTCCAGCGCCGGCCTCGACGTCGCCGGCATGCTGGATTACGGCCGCCGGATCGGCGGCCCGGCGCTGCGGGCGATGACATTCCACGAGCGGGCCGGCGCCCTCAAGGCGCTCGCGACGGCCCTGAGTGCCGCCAAGGACGAGTTCTACGAGCTGTCGCTGTCCACCGGAGCCACCAGAAACGACGCACTCATCGACATCGACGGCGGCATCGGCACCATGCTGGTCTTCGCCAGCAAGGGCCGGCGCGAGCTGCCCAATGACACCATCTACCTCGACGGCGCCACGGAGCGCTTGGGCCGGCAGGGCCACTTCGTCGGCCAGCACGTTTACACCTCGCTGCGCGGCGTCGCCGTACAGATCAACGCCTTCAATTTCCCGGTCTGGGGGATGCTGGAGAAGCTGGCACCGGCGTTCCTCGCCGGCATGCCGAGCATCGTCAAGCCGGCCAGCCAGACGGCGTACCTCACCGAGCTGGCCTTCCGCCGCATGATCGACGCCGGTGTGCTGCCCGGGGGGTCCGTGCAGCTGCTCTGCGGCGGCGTTGGCGACCTGTTCGACTTCCTGACCGGGCAGGACGTGGTCAGTTTTACCGGCTCCGCCTCGACCGCGCAGCGACTGCGGACCCACCCGGCGATCGCGGCGCACAGCGTGCGGTTCAACGCCGAGGCCGACTCCCTCAACCTGTCGATGATCGGTCCGGACGCGGTTCCCGGTACGGCGGAGTTCGACCTGTTCGTCCGCGAGGTCGCGCGGGAGATGACCGTCAAGGCCGGGCAGAAGTGCACGGCGATCCGGCGGGCGCTGGTACCGGCGGCCCAGGCCGATGCCGTGGTGGAAGCGCTGCGGGAACGGCTGGCGAAGGTCACGGTTGGGGACCCGCGGCTGCCGGAGGTCCGGATGGGCGCGTTGGCGAGCCTAGGACAGCGCGAGGAGGTACGCCGGTCCATCTCCCGGCTCGCCGACGCCGCGCAGGTCGTGTCCGGGGACCCGGACCGGGTCGACGCCCTCGGCGCGGATGCGGGCAAGGGGGCGTTCCTCAACCCGGTGCTGCTGCGCGCCACCGACCCCGGTGCGCGCGCGCTGCACACAGTTGAGGCGTTCGGCCCGGTGAGCACGGTGTTGCCCTACGGGTCAGTGGCGGAGGCGGTCACCCTCGCCGGGCTCGGCGGCGGCAGCCTCGTCGGGTCGCTGTTCACCGCCGACCCGGCGGTGGCGCGCGAAGTGCTGCTCGGGATCGCGCCGTACCACGGCCGACTGCTGGTGCTCGATGCGGACAGCGCGCGGGAGTCTACCGGGCACGGCTCGCCGCTCGGGCACCTCGTGCACGGAGGTCCCGGCCGCGCCGGCGGCGGGGAGGAGCTCGGCGGGATCCGCGGAGTGCTGCACTACATGCAGCGGACGGCGCTGCAGGGCTCCCCGGACGCGCTCAGCGCGGTCACCGGGCGGTGGCTGCCCGGGGCCGCCCGGCGGGTTTCCGACGTACACCCTTTCCGCAGGTACCTGGAGGACTTGCGGATCGGGGACACGTTCGTCAGCGAGCCGCGGACGGTGACCCTCGCGGACATCGAACACTTCGCCGAGTTCACCGGGGACACCTTCTACGCGCACATGGACGAGGAGGCCGCGAAGGCGAACCCGCTGTTCGGTGGGCGGGTGGCGCACGGCTACCTGGTGCTGTCCTTCGCCGCCGGCCTTTTCGTCGACCCCGCCCCCGGGCCGGTGCTGGCGAATTACGGGCTGGACAACCTGCGCTTCGCCAAGCCCGTCTCTCCGGGCGACACCCTGCGGGCGTCGCTGACAGCGATGGAGAAGAACCCGCGCCTGGGGGGCGACGACGGCCAGGTTCGCTGGGACGTCGAGGTCCGCAACGCCGACGACGAGGTGGTCGCCCACTACGAGCTGCTCACCGTGGTGGCCAAGCGCCCCGC
>JADGOU010000066.1 GCA_017882835.1 Frankiaceae bacterium
AGCCGGGGAGCCGGTGCTCTCGGTCATCACGACGGCAAAGCCTGGCGTAGGCGCCACCCATTCTCAAGTTGTGGAGAAACTCGGGCCAGGCAAGGGGCCGAGCATTCAAACGTTCGGCTTCTCCCAAGTTGATCGCTCCATTGGCCACGGCCCAACTCCTCAGCCCCGCCAAATCAGAGCCGGGGCACGTAGCGATAACCGCGGAGCGCAGCATCAATGAGGTCCACAGACCGGGCGGCGGCCGCCAGCCGAACCCCCTCCCGCTCGTAGGCGGCCACCGCCGCCTCGACCGCCTCGGGCGGCACGACTCCGCGCAGGTCCGCCCGAACGGTGGCCAGGCCGTCGCGGGCCGCGGCCACGCCGGCGCGGACATGGCCGGCGGCGAACCGAGCCAGGACGACGGGATGGCGCCGGAGGACGTCATGCGCCCGGTAGTCCGGCGGACACAGGTCGAACAGCCAGGCGACCGCGCGTCGGGTCCAGTCCGGGACCTGCGGCGGCGGGACCTCCGGCGGCCACCCGGGCGACACGTCGGGCCGCCGAGGTGGGCGCTGACCGGCGGTCATCGGGGCCCGTCCGGTGCGAGCAGGGCCACGCACTCCACGTGCGCGGTCATCGGGAAGAGGTCGAAGGCCCGCAGCCGGCTCAGCCGGTAGTCGGCCGCGGCGAAGGCCGCCACGTCGCGGGCCAGCGCCGCCGGGTCGCAGGCGACGTAGGCGACGGCCCGTGGGCGCAGTCCCGCGAGCGCGGCCACCAGCGTCGGCCCCGCGCCGGAGCGCGGCGGGTCGAGCACCACCAGGTCGGCGGCCGGCCGCCATCGGTCCACTGCAGCGGCGTCCACCCGCCCCCGACGAACCTGCACTTGGGGCAGGTCGGCCAGGTTGTGCCGCGCGTCCGCGACGGCGCTGGCGGCGGCCTCGACGGCGACGACCGAGCCGGCCGGCCCGACGTGGCGGGCCAGGACGGCCGCGAACAGCCCCACACCACTGTAGAGGTCGATCGCGGTCTCCCCCGGCCGCGGCTGCAGCATCTGCGCCACCGCCTCGACCAGAACGTCTGCAGCGCCCGGATGGACCTGCCAGAAGCCGGTGCCGCTGACCTGCCAGCGCCGGCCGGCGGCGACCTCGTGCACGCCCGCCCGAGCGGGGCGCGACCGCCGCCGACTCCCGGGCAACGGGGTGAACGACACCGCCAGCTCGGGATCGCTCACCGGCACGGCGATCCGGCCCCGCCGTCGCGGGGTGACGATCACAGCCCGCTCCCCCGCGCCGGCCGAGGCGATCACCTCCACCGCGGCGACTCCGGGCCAGCGCACCCGCTCCGCGCCGACCGCCTCCACGCCGGGCGAGGCAATCAGGCAGCGCCCGACCGGTTGCACAGCGTGCGAGCGGTGCCGGCGCAGGCCGACGACCCCGTCCGGGCGGACCGCGAAGGCGACCCGAGTCCGCCAGCCGAGCCCGTCCGAGCTGCCGGACACGGGCTCCACGACCACCTCGACGTCCAGACCGGCCAGCCGGCGCAGCTGCTCGGCCACGACGGTCGCCTTCAGCCGCCGCTGCGCGTCCAGGCGCACGTGCTGCCAGTCGCAGCCGCCGCATCGGCCGGGTCCGGCGTACCGGCAGGGCGGCGTCACCCGGTCCGGGGAGGCCCGGGTGACCTCGACCGCGTCCGCCCGCAGGTAGCTGCGACGCTGTTCGGTGACCGCCGCCCGTACTCGCTCCCCTGGCAGCGCATGCCGCACAAACACCGCCCGACCGTCGTGCCGGGCCACGCAGAACCCGCCGTGCCCAGGCGCGCCGACGTCGAGTTCCAGCACCGCCCCGACCAAGGTGCCGCGCTCCTGTTCGCGGCCGCGCTGGTCGCTAGCCGCTTCGCCGCCGCCCGCTTCGTCGCCGCCCTTCGCTGGGCCGGCCGCGGCCCAAGCCCTCGTCACGGCTTCAGCTGAGTACGGCGTTCCCAGTCCATCCGGTCGAGCGCGTAGTCCGCTGCATCGTACTCATCGCCCTCAATGCGCTCCGGCCACTGCCGGTGGCCAGTGCCGACGAGCCGCATCCCGAGCTTCTCCATCACCCGCCGCGAGGCCGTGTTGACCGCCATGGTCGAGGCCACGACGCGCCGCACCCCGTACTGGCGGAACCCGCGGTCGATGAGTGCGCGCGATCCTTCGGTGGCCAGACCGCGGCCCCAAGCAGCGGCTGTCAGCCGGTAGCCGAGCTCCGGTTCGTCGACGGGCGCGTCAGGAGCCGGGCGCAAGTGCAGCCAGCCGAGGAAGTCCCCGTCGGTGCGGTCAACGACCGCCCAGAAGCCATCGGCCTCGCCTCGCTCGTAGTAGCCGAGAAAAGCCGGGAGAATCTCATCGCGGATTCTTGCTCGCGGCGTCGGCCGCCCGCCGTTGATGGAGCGCATCACCGCCGGATCGGCATCCAGGGCAACGAGGTGTTCCAGGTCGTCATGGGTGAACTGGCGCAACAGCAGGCGCTCGGTCTCGACGATGACGTGCACACGGTGCAGCCTTCCACTCGGTCGGCAGGCAGGCTGTGCTCAGCTGAAGTAGGTCCTCATGACCCGAGACGAAGAGAGGTCCGCTGCTAGTCGCAACTCAGGGTTGGCAACAGCCCCAACTAGCTCGGACATATTGACCCGAAACCCGAAACTGGCTAGCTCCAGCAGCTCCAGCACTGAGACCCGCGGAGATCATTAGAGCCGACACGGGGAAATGGACGGCGAGCCTGAACCGCGACATCGACACGCATGGACATGTCTCATGCCCGGCTTACGGGCGTAGCCGATCCGCACTGCCGGACCGTAGCGCAAACCCCGAGCACGTGACGCAGACGCGGACACAGGTAGTGTTTCACGTCTGTCCTGCGGAAGAATCGAGATGGGTGTCTCGCGAACGAGCGTCTGCGGACGCGGCGCAACATCGGCTGGCACTGCGGGAGCCCGCGGGTACGGCGGACTTGAGGGTTCGGAAGCGGCACAGCCGACACGTTGCAGCAGTTTGACAACTCCGGGGCGGTCATCCGATGCCGACGGCGCCGAGGGCCAGCCGAGGGGTCATGTCGAGGCGGAGCTCGCCGTAGGGCAGCAGGTGCGCCCAGAACAGCGGGGTCAGGCCGCGCCGGTCCGCCACCGAGGGGCCGGCCCTGGCCCAGCCGGCTCGGCGAGCACGTCCTGGATCATGAGGGTGTTCACGTAGACCAGGGCGGCATGCAGGATACGCGGGTCGCCGGGCGAGCCTGCCGGCCTTCTCGACGAATACCGGCTCGCAGCCGGCCGCGACCAGGACCAAAACCAATTCAAGATCAACCTGTCCAGAACGAAGTTCCCCGCTGGCACGTACACGTTCATAGCGAAGAACACCGGCCAGGTGCCGCACGCCCGCGAGCTGGCGACGGTGTAGCCGGAGATGGTCTGCGGTGTCCACCTGGGCCTGCTCACCGGCGTCCTCGAGGAGATCGGCACCCGGACCAGGGTCAGCTTGGTGCCCGCCCTGGACGGCCGCGGTCCCTGCCTTGTTCGGCTGGGCGAGACCTCCGTGCCGGCCGCCGACCCCGTTTCACCCCATCGATCGAGGAGCGAGTGCTATGAGCGCGCAGAAGCCGGTCCCGGCGCCGACACCGGCGACCACCCGGAGCGGGTCAGCGGGCCTGATGCTCGCCCTGGCGACGGTCGGCTTCGCCATGAACTTCTGGGCTTGGGCGCTGCTCAGCCCGCTCGCGCCGAAGCTGAAGGACTCGCTGCACCTGACCTCGTTCCAACAGGCGCTGATCGTCGCCGTACCGGTGATCGTGGGCGCCCTGGGCCGCGTCCCGGTTGGAGCCCTCACCGACAGGCTGGGCGGCCGGGTGATGTTTCCTGCCGTGTCGTTCGCAACCATCGTGCCGGTGCTGTACCTGGGCTTCGTCGGACACTCCTCGTTTGCCGGCCTGCTTGTCGGCGGTTTCTTCCTCGGTATCGCGGGAACCGCCTTCGCGGTCGGCGTGCCGTTCGTCAACGCGTGGTTCGCCCCCGAGCGTCGCGGCACGGCCATCGGTGTCTTCGGGGCCGGCATGGGAGGGACGGCGATCAGCGCGCTGACGACGGTCAAGCTCTCGGCGGCGCACGGCATCGCCGCCCCGTTCGTGCTGACCGCCGTCGTGCTGGCGGCGTACGGCGTGGTGGCGACGCTGCTGCTGCGCGACGCCCCCGGACGCCAGCTGCCCACGCAGCGGGTGACGACGCGGCTGGCGGCTGCGCTGCGCACGCCGATCACCTGGCAAGCCTCGGCGTTGTATGCGGTTACCTTCGGCGGCTACGTGGCCTTCTCCGTCTACCTCCCGACGTACCTGAAGACGGGGTACGGCCTGGCTCAGGCCGATGCGGCGAACCGCATGGCGGGCTTCGTCCTGGTGGCGGTGCTGATGCGGCCGGTGGGTGGCTGGCTGTCCGACCGGTTCACACCCTCTCCAGTTCTCATCGGTGCACTCACCGTGGTCGTGATCGGCGCTGCGGTCCAGGGAACCACCCCGGGGCTGATACCGCTCGGGACTGTCGCTTTCCTGTCGATGGCGGCCGCGCTGGGCGCGGGGGCTGGCGCGGTGTTCGCTCTCGTCGCCCAACGTAGCCCGGCCGGGATGGTCGGCGCGGTCACCGGCCTGGTCGGGGCCGCGGGCGGTCTCGGCGGCTTCGTCCCGCCGCTGGTCATGGGCTCGATTTACGACCGCTCCGGTTCCTACGGCCTGGGCCTGGTCCTGCTCTCGCTGGTCGCGCTGGTAACGCTCGCCTTCACGGCCGCCGTCGTGCGACGCCCGGCCGCGGTGCAGGCATGACGACCCTGCCCCCCCACAGCCCAGGTCTGGATGACGAGGTCACCGAGTCTCTGCTCAAGCTGAGGCGGTTCTTCCGCAAGAGTGAGGTCTCCGAAGACCTGCGCACGTTGCACCGGATCGGCGGCCGGGACGCGGACATCTTCTACCGCGACCGCTGGAGCCACGACAAGGTGGTGCGCTCCACCCATGGGGTCAACTGCACCGGGTCCTGTTCGTGGAAGGTGTATGTCAAGGACGGCATCATCACCTGGGAGGCGCAGCAGACCGACTACCCGTCGGTGGGGCCGGACCGCCCGGAGTACGAGCCGCGCGGCTGTCCTCGTGGGGCGGCGTTCTCCTGGTACACGTACTCGCCGACCCGGGTCAGATACCCCTACGTGCGCGGGCTCCTGCTCGAGATGTACCGGGAGGCCAAGGCTCGCACGGGTGATCCGGTTCGTGCCTGGGCCGACATCGTGTCCGATCCGATCCGTTCGAAGCGCTACAAGGCTGTCCGCGGCAAGGGCGGCCTGGTGCGTGCCTCTTGGGACGAGGCGGTCGAGATGGTCGCGGCGGCGCACGTGCACACCATCAAGGAATACGGCCCAGACCGCATCGCGGGGTTCTCGCCGATCCCGGCAATGTCGATGGTGTCCCACGCGTCAGGGTCGCGCTTCTACTCCCTCATCGGCGGCGCGATGCTCTCCTTCTACGACTGGTACGCCGACCTGCCCGTGGCCTCCCCCCAGGTGTTCGGCGACCAGACGGATGTGCCGGAGTCCGGGGACTGGTGGGACGCCGGGTACCTGATCATGTGGGGATCCAACATCCCTGTCACCCGGACCCCGGATGCCCACTGGATGGCGGAGGCGCGCTACCGCGGTCAGAAGGTGATCGCGGTCGCCCCCGACTACGCGGACAACGTGAAGTTCGCCGACGAGTGGCTCGCCCCTGCCCCGGGCACCGACGGTGCGCTGGCGATGGCCATGGGCCACGTCACGCTGAAGGAGTTCTTCGTCGACCGTGTTACCCCGTACTTCGACGAGTACGTCAAGCGCTACACCGACCTGCCGTTCCTGGTGTGCCTCGAGCAGCGCGGGGACTCCTACGTACCGGGCAAGTTCCTGACCGCCTCGGACCTCGCAGACGGCAGCGAGCACTCGGACTTCATGACGGTGATGCTCGACGCCTCGACCGGAGCCCCGGTCGTGCCCAACGGGTCCCTGGGGTTCCGCTTCGGTGCCGAAGGTGTCGGCAGGTGGAACCTTGACCTAGGGGACACCGTCCCGCTGTTGAGCGCCGACGGCCCCGGGCCTGACGGCCGCAGCGAGTCGGTGCCGCTGGATCTACCGCGTTTCGACGCCGTCGACGGGTCCGCGGACGTCGTCCATCGAGGTGTGCCGGTGCGACGCGTCGGCGAGCACCTCGTGACCACGGTGTTCGACCTGCTCCTGGCGGCGTACGGCGTGGGCCGCCACGGGCTTCCAGGCGTATGGCCGACGGGGTACGACGACCCGACGCAACCGTGCACGCCGGCGTGGCAGGAAGGCATCACCGGGGTCCCCGCCGAGAAGGCCGAGCGCATCGGACGGGAGTTCGCCGCCAACGCGGAGGAGTCCCACGGCCGCTCGATGATCATCATGGGGGCCGGTACGAACCACTGGTTCCACTCCGACACGATCTACCGCAGTTTCCTCACCCTGACAACGCTGACCGGTTGCCAAGGGGTCAACGGTGGCGGCTGGGCGCACTACGTCGGGCAGGAGAAGGTCCGCCCGCTCACCGGCTACACCCAACTGGCCAATGCCTTGGACTGGTCCCGGCCTCCGCGGCACATGATCCAGACCGCGTATTGGTACCTGCACACCGATCAGTTCCGCTACGACGCGTTCGGCGCCGACACGTTGGCGTCGGCCAACGCTGGGGGGCAGCTGGCGAGCAAGACGACGGCTGACGTCCTCGCGCAGTCGGCGCGGATGGGTTGGATGCCGTCCTACCCGACGTTCGACCGCAGCTCGTTGCAGCTGGCCGACGACGCGGCGGCCGCGGGCCTGCCGGTGGGGGAGTACGTCCCGCGAGAGCTCACGGCTGGGCGGCTGCGGTTCGCCGCCGAGGACCCGGACGCGCCGGCGAACTTCCCGCGCGTGCTCACCGTGTGGCGGGCCAACCTGCTCGGCAGCTCGGGCAAGGGCAACGAGTATTTCCTCAAGCACCTGTTGGGCACGGACTCGTCCTTGCGGGCCGAGGAGGCGCCGACCGTCGCTCGGCCGAAGGACGTGGTCTGGCATGAGGAGGCACCGACCGGCAAGCTCGACCTGTTGCTGTCACTGGATTTCCGGATGACCAGCACGACGCTTTTCTCCGACGTCGTGCTCCCCGCGGCTACGTGGTATGAGAAGCACGACCTGAACACGACGGACATGCATCCTTTCGTCAACTCGTTCAACCCGGCGATCGCCCCGCCATGGCAGACCCGCACCGACTTCGACGCCTTCGCCACGATCGGCCGCGCCTTCAGCACCTTGGCGGCGCGGCACCTCGGAGTGTGCACGGACGTCGTCGCCGTACCGCTGGCGCACGATACTCCCGACGAGATGGCCAACCCGCACGGTCGGGTGCGGGACTGGAAAGCCGGTGACTGCGAACCGATCCCCGGCGCGACCATGCCGAAGCTGGTGGTCGTCGAACGCGACTACGGCGCTGTGGCCGAGAAGATGGGGGCTCTCGGGCCGTTGCTCGACACGCTGGGCGCCACCACCAAGGGCGTCACCTTCGAGGTCGACACGCAGATCGACTACCTGCGGCACAAGAACGGGACGGTCCACGGCGGTGTGGCCGACGGACGACCCTCGCTCGCCCGCGACGTCCACGCCTGCGAGGCGATCCTCGCTCTGTCCGGCACGACGAACGGCCACCTAGCGGTCCAGGGGTTCCGGGCGCTGGAGACGCGGACCGGCCAGCGCCTGGCCGACCTTGCCGAGGAGCACGAAGGCAAGCAGGTCACGTTCGCCGACACCCAGGCCGCGCCGATCTCGGTCATCACCTCGCCGGAGTGGTCCGGCAGCGAGAGCGGAGGCCGGAGGTACTCCCCGTTCACCATCAACGTCGAACGCCTGAAGCCCTGGCACACGCTCACCGGGCGCCAGCACTTCTTCCTCGACCACGACTGGATGGCCGAACTCGGGGAGAACCTTCCGGTCTTCCGGCCGCCGCTGAACATGCAGGCGCTGTTCGGCGAACCGCAGATCGGCGACAACGGCGCGCTGGGTATCACGGTGCGGTACCTGACCCCGCACAACAAGTGGTCCATCCACTCGGAGTACCAGGACAACCTGCTCATGCTCAGCCTGTCCCGTGGCGGCCCGACGATCTGGATGAGCACGGAGGACGCCGCCAAGGTCGGCGTCGGCGACAACGACTGGATCGAGGCGGTGAACCGCAACGGGGTGGTGGTCGCCCGTGCGATCGTCTCCCATCGCATGCCTGAGGGGACGGTCTACATGTACCACGCCCAAGATCGTCTGATCGACGTTCCCCTAGCCGAGACGTCCGGCAAGCGTGGCGGAGTGCACAACTCGCTGACCCGGCTGCTGATCAAGCCTAGCCATCTCATCGGCGGGTACGCCCAGCTCTCCTTCGCGTTCAACTACCTCGGCCCGACCGGCAACCAGCGCGACGAGGTCACCGTCATCCGCCGCCGCAACCAGGAGGTGACGTACTGATGCGGGTCATGGCCCAGATGGCGATGGTGATGAACCTCGACAAGTGCCTCGGCTGCCACACCTGCTCGGTGACCTGCAAGCAGGCCTGGACCAACCGCTCGGGAGTGGAGTACGTCTGGTTCAACAACGTGGAGACCAGGCCCGGGCAGGGCTACCCACGCACCTACGAAGACCAGGAGAAGTGGCAGGGCGGCTGGCGGCTGAACGCTCGCGGCCGGCTCAAGCTCACGGCGGGTGGCCGGCTGAAGAACCTGTGGACCATCTTCTCCAGCCCGAAGCTGCCATCGATCCAGGAGTACTACGAACCCTGGACGTATGACTACCAGACGCTCACGTCCGCCCCGCTGCAGCAACGCACCCCGGTGGCGCAACCGAAGTCGTTGATCAGCGGCGAGAACATGAAGATCTCCTGGAGTGCGAACTGGGACGACAACCTGGCCGGCGCACCGGAGCTCGCGCCGGCCGACCCGGTGCTGAAGAAGCTGTCGGAGAAGGTCAAGCTGGAGTTCGACAAGACCTTCATGTTCTACCTGCCGCGTATCTGCGAGCACTGCCTGAACCCGAGCTGTGCGGCGTCCTGCCCCTCGGGTGCGATCTACAAGCGCAGCGAGGACGGCATCGTCCTGGTCGACCAGGACCGCTGCCGCGGCTGGCGCAAGTGTGTCACCGGCTGCCCGTACAAGAAGGTCTACTTCAACCACCGCACCGGCAAGGCCGAGAAGTGCACCTTCTGCTACCCCCGGATCGAGGTCGGCCTGCCGACGGTGTGCTCCGAGACCTGTGTGGGGAGACTGCGGTACATCGGGCTCGTCCTCTACGACGCCGACCGGGTGCTCGACGCCGCCTCGGTCGAGGACGAAAAGCAGCTGCTCGTGGCACAGCGAAGCGTCCTCCTCGATCCGAACAACGGCGAGGTCATCCGGGAAGCGGAGCGGGCCGGGATCCCCCGAGACTGGATCGAGGCCGCCCAGCGGTCCCCGATCTGGGCGCTGATCAACCGGTTCGAGGTGGCGCTCCCGCTGCACCCGGAGTACCGCACCATGCCAATGGTCTGGTACATCCCCCCGTTGTCCCCCGTCGTCGACGTCGTCAAGGAGACCGCCGCCGACGCGGAAGACACCCGGACCCTGTTCGCGGCCATCGACCAGCTGCGCATCCCGGTCGAGTACCTGGCCGAGCTGTTCAGCGCCGGCGACATTGCGCCCGTCCAGACCGTGCTGCGGAGACTGGCCGCCATGCGGTCCTACATGCGCGACATCAACATGGGCCGCGAGCCCGACGGGTCCATCCCCGCGGCCGTCGGCATGAGCGAGGAGGCCATCTACGACATGTACCGCCTGCTGGCCCTGGCGAAGTACGACGAGCGCTACGTCATCCCGACCGGGCATGCCGAACAGGCCCACAACCTCGAAGAGCTCACCACCGAGTGCAGCCTGGACTACGACGGCGGCCCCGGCATGGGCGGCTCCGGACCCTTCGGTGAAGGTTCGGGCAGGGAGACACCCCTAGCCGTCGAGAACTTCCGCATCCTCAAGGAACGTCAGACCACGGACCGCCTCGGCGCCCCCGCCGACAAGCAGTCCCGCGTCAACCTTCTCAACTGGGATGGACAGGGGTCCCCGACAGGCCTGCTTCCGCCGGCCGAGTCACCTGATGAGGCCGCCGGATCGGGGCCCACCCCGTGAAGCGCGACAAGCGGTCGGGAGTCCACGCATCCGGGCCACACACCGAGCGAGCCGTGGTGTACCGCATCGCCGCCCTGCTGCTCGACTATCCTGACGAAAAACTGGTCGACCGGCTCCCCGCCCTACACAAGGCCGCCACCACCCTCGGCGACCCGTTCCGCCAACAGCTGGAGATCCTTCTCCAGCACCTGAACACCACCGCGCTCCCGGAGCTGGCCGCCGACTACGTCTCCACCTTCGACCTCAGACGCCGCTGCTGTCTCTACCTGACCTACTACGCATACGGTGACACCCGCAAACGGGGTATCGCCCTGTTGAGCTTCAAGCAGGCGTACCGGACGGCGGGCGTCGAGCTCACCGCGGACGAACTGCCGGACCACCTGTGCGTGCTCCTGGAGTTCGCGGCGACCGCTGATCTGCAGAGCGGAAGGCGGTTGCTGCTCGAGCACCGGGCCGGCCTCGAGCTGCTGCGGTTGGCTCTGGGTGATGCGGACTCGATATACGTCCAGGCGCTGAACGCGATCAGCGCCACCCTGCCGCCGCTGGCCGGCGTCGACCGCGAGGCCGTCGGCCGGCTCGCCGCGGACGGCCCGCCGGGTGAGGACGTCGGTCTCGAACCCTTCGCACCACCCGACTACATGGCAGCCAGGACATGACCCGCCCGGTCGACACGCTGCTGTGGGTCGCGGTTCCGTACACCTGCCTGGCGATCTTCGTCGTGGGTCACTACTGGCGCTACCGCTACGACAAGTTCGGGTGGACCACGCGCTCCTCCCAGCTGTACGAACGCCGC
>JADGOU010000426.1 GCA_017882835.1 Frankiaceae bacterium
ACGAGATGAGCTCGAGATGGTCGAAGTCATGCAGGTCGAGCACCTGGAGATAGATCCGGCTGGTACCCACCTCTGAGTACTGGCCTATCTTGTCGACGACTTCGTCCGGTGACCCGGCTAAGCCGTCGTGCCGCAACCCGTCCAGGTCGCGGCCGATGGCGGCGGCGCGCCGACGTGCCTGGGCCTCATCCCGCCCGACGCAGACTGCCAAGGCGTTGCTGAGGGTGAGGGTGGAAAGGTCACGCCCGGCCGCGCCCGCCACCATACGTACGTTCTCGAACAGCCCGGCCGACTCCTGGACGGACACGAACGGCAGGTTAAAGTCCGTCGCATAGCGCGCGGCGAGCTCCGGGGTCCGGCGCCTGCCCGTGCCCCCGATCACAATCGGCACCGGCGTCTGCACCGGCTTCGGCAGCGCAGGCGAGTCGACCAGCGTGTAGTGCCTGCCCTCATGGGTGAACTGCTCGCCAACTGGGGTCTCCCAGAGCCCGGTGATGATGGCCAGCTGCTCCTCGAGCCGGTCGAACCGCTCGCCCACCGATTCGGGGAACGGGATGCCGTATGCCGCGTGCTCCCGTTCTGACCATCCCGCGCCGAGGCCAAGCTCGACCCGTCCGCCAGACATCTCGTCGACCTGGGCCACTTGCACCGCCAGTAGCCCGGGGTGCCGGAAAGTTGCCGATGTCACCAGAGTGCCGAGTCGGATCGTGGTGGTATCGCGGGCCAGGCCGGCCAGCGTCGACCAGGTGTCCGTGGGCCCAGGCAACCCATCGCCGTCGCCCATGACGAGCAGGTGGTCCGAGCGGAAGAACGCAGGAAAGCCACACTCCTCTGCCTTCCGCGCGATAGCGAGCTGGTCGGCATACGATGCCCCCTGCTGAGGCTCAATGAACAGGCGCAGTTCCATAGCAGCCACCCTATGCGGCCGGCTCCCGTGTGAAATGAAGACCGTGACAGCGAGCCCGAGTCCCTCGCCAGAACCGACACGCAGAATCCATCCTGACCAGACGGTGAGGATTCGAACCGTCGAAGCTTTCGCGATGTATTTACAGTCTCTAGGCTCAGACCTCCGGAAGTAGGAAGGCGATCACCGTTGAGATTTAGGTCTCGGCGACCTGGTAGGTCAGGGGCCGGCGGTCGCCGGGGATGGTTGCTGGTGTGGCGTTGAGCTCTTCGGTGAGTAGTTGGAGGGCGCGTGCCACCTGGGGGCTATCTGGTCGGTCGAGGGTGACGGTGACTGCGGTGGTGGTGTAGTCGACCATCCCGCCGAGGTGTAGCAGGTTGCGAAGGATGGCGCGGTACTCGTTGGGGTCGGTCAGGTAGGCGTTGAAGTGCTCGGCCAGCCACGCTTCGGCGTTGAACGCGAGCAACCGCAGCACCATTTGCAAGCCGCGGCGGGCGAGGCGCGGGCGGGCTCGTTTGGCGTCGGGGTCCAGGTCGGTGGCCAGCACCTTGGCCGGTATGGGGCGTAGCGCGGTCTTGGCGTGTTCCAGGGCGGCGGTGGCCTCTTGGATCCGTTGGTGTGCTCCTGGTAGCGCGGTGTTCTTCTGTTTGGGGGTGCCCTCGCCGTTGAGCAGTTGGGGGAGTGCGCGTTCGGCGGCGACGAGCTCGGCCTCAGCGTTGGTGACGGCCTTGCGGGCCGCGACCCGGGCTGGGTTGGTGACCTTGCGGGTGTCCGGGCCGATGTCCATCCCGTAGTCGGCCAGGGCGTCGATGCCGTTGTGGGCGGAGGCGTACTTGAACATGTTCTCAATCCGCCACCGGGCCCGCAGCCAGTACAGCAGCCCTGCCGCGCTGGCGGTGGTCTCGCTGGTCAACACCTGCAGGACGGGCGCGTCGTGTTCGAACAGGGTGAGCTGGCGGGCCGGGCCATACCCGTTGATCTGGACATTCTCGTCGGCCAGCATCACCTGCGTCTGTACCCCGGCGCGGGTGATCGTTGCCTGGGTGGGGGTGGCGGTGGTGGCGACCAGTGGGGCCCGCCGGTAGGTGACCCAGTGCGCGCCGGCGGCCCGGCAGGTGGTGAACGCGGACGGGTAGGCCCCGCCCCGGTCGAAACCCAGCAGGATCGGGGAGTCCGGGCCGAGCACCTCCCGTAGCTGGGCCAGCACCCCGGGCAGGGTGGAGCTGAGCCCGGTCGGCTCGCCGGAGCCGAAGACCACCGCCCGGCCGCGGGCGTCCACCACCAGGGTGTCGTCCCTGCCGGGTTGGGCGTGGCGGCGTTTGGTGTTCCACCCTTTGGCGACCGGTTGGGCGCCGGCGTAGGCCACGAAGTGGTCGTCGACGAAGTAGACGGCCTCGGCCGCCGGGTCGGCTTTGAGCATCCCGGCGGCGAACGCCCGCTGCAGCGCCAGAGGATCGGTGCCATCGCCCAGCGCGCCCAGCCGGGTCCGCAGCGTACGCAGCTCCGGGATCGCCGAGAGCCCGACCGCGACGCCGGCCTCAGCGCGGCGCAGGTGCTTGGCGCCCTCCATGGTGTCGATGCCCAACGCGAACCCCAGCGCCGCGGTGCTCAGCACCGCCACGTCGTCGTACCGCCGGGCCGGCCCGCCGCGCACCGTGGCGAACACCTGCCCGGCACCGACCCGACCCAGGTAGGCATGCAGCAGCATCGCGCCGGCGTACCGGCACGCATGCCTGCCGACCTGAACCCGCGCCGAGCCACCCGCGGCGCGCTTCGCCGCCGACACCTCAGCCTCGGCCAGCTCCACCTGCGCCAGCTCAGTCTCGACAAGCCCGGTTTCGACCAACTCCTGTTCGGCGTCGCTCTGATCGGCGTCAGTCCTGCCCGCCTCCTCGGAGCTCAACGGCGGCTGCAGCGGCACCGGACCGGCGTCGGCCAGCACCCGCCCGATCACCGAACGAGCCACCCCGAAGCGCTGGCCTATCCACTCCT
>JADGOU010000427.1 GCA_017882835.1 Frankiaceae bacterium
ATTGGCGCCGGCGGTGATGGCGTAGAGCAGAACGAGAAGGGGTGCCATCAGCGTCATCAGCTCGGTGTTTAGGTATCCGGTCGGGGTGCTCAGGTCCCCGCCGCCGACGGTGAAGAGGGCCTTGTACGCCTCCGGCATCTGCTGCATGATCGTGGCGTAGTCGTTGCTCTTGCTCACGCTCGGAAAGACCGCGGCGTACATGGCGACCAGCGCGACAATGCCCAGCAGCCAGGCTGGGAGGGACCGGCGCTGGTCACGCAGGGTCTTGAGGGTGATGGTGCGCAGCATCGACGTCCTCCTGTCCGTAGAAGGCGAGGAAGGTCTCCTCGAGGTCGGCTTCTTGACAGGTCAGGTCGACCACCTCGAACCGGGCGATGGCCTTGACGATGCGGTCCAGCGAGGCCTCCGGCGCGCCACAGCGCATCGCCGCCCCCTGCACGGTGAGGTCGCGGAGGCCGGGCAGGTCCGCGAACGCCTCTCGTGGCACGGCGTGGGTGAAGCGGGCACTGACGTGATGGACAGCTTTCGCTCGCAGGTCGGCCAAGGACTCGACCGCGACTAGCCGTCCGCGGCGCAGGATCCCGACCCGGTCGGCCATCCGCTGCACCTCGGCGAGAACGTGCGAGGACAGCAGCACGCTCGAGCCTTCGGCCGCTCGCTCCCGGACCAGTGCGTGGAACTCCTGCTGGACCAAGGGATCCAACCCGCTGGTTGGCTCGTCGAGCAGGATCAGCTCGGGCTCACCCATGAAGGCGAGGATCAGCGCGACCTTCTGCCGGTTGCCCTTGGACAGACTGCGCAGTGGCCGCGTGAGATCGACGTCGAAGCGGTCGGCCAGCGCTCGGACCCCGGTCGGGTCCTGGCGGCCGCGTAGATGCCCGAGGTAGGTCACCAGTTCCCGGCCGGTGAGCCGGTCATAGGTGGCGGGGTCGGCGGGCAGGTAGCCGACGCGCCGGTGCACCTGTGCTGCCCTCGACCAGGCGTCGACTCCGAAGAGCTCGACCCGGCCCCGAGTAGGTCGCAGCAGGCCGAGCAGCAGCCGGATGGTCGTCGTCTTACCCGCGCCGTTGGGCCCGAGGTAGCCGAACACCTCCCCTTGCGTCATCTCGACGGTGAGGTCGGTGAGTGCGTTGAACCTACCGAACTGCTTGGTCAGGCCCGCGGTCCGCACGACAGGGATGGGGGCTCTGGCTGCCGCGGCGGCGGGCGCGGCCGGGACTCTCGGGTCGACCTCGACGGTGCCGGGTGGCGTTCGCCCGGTTCCGCGGCCAGGAGAGCGGATGCTGTCGAGGTGGGCGCCAGCGGAGTCCATCCGCCCTCCGTAGGTTTCTGCCAGCCAGGCCCGCTTTGGCTCCCGGCACCGCGGGTCGTTGTGAAGACGTCATCCTGGGCGACGCCGGTGCGGGTGCGGGTGTCCTACTGATGGGCCGGGTTCTGGTGTCGGTCGAGACGCGCACGTGGCCGAGCAGCACGGCGTCGACAGTAGGGCCGGCGCAGGGTCTATCGACGTTGATTCTCAACGCGAGTTGCCGACGCGCTGGCAAGCGTGCGGCGGCCGGGCGGGTGAGGGCGTCGGCAATAGGGTTTTCCGACGCATCTGCAGCACCTTGTCGCCGAGGCGCTGGCGTCAGCCGACCACCACCTCGCCGGACCGCCAACCCACCCATGAAGCTCCTGCGGCGTCTGCATCGGCCAGGGTCAGCTGGGCTCTTCGTCGCCGGCACTGGTCAGGTGTCGCTGAAGATCTGGATGCTGCCGGTGTAGCAGGCGATCCACAGCTGGTCGCGGGTGGGCTCGTAGGTGATGCCAATCGGGCTGGCGTTCGTGGGCACCGACTGCAGCACCGTTAAGTCGTCGGCCCGCAGCTTGGTCACGGTGTCCGACTCGTAGTTGACGACATACAGCGACCGGCCGTCCGCCGCGATCGTCATGCTCCGAGGCGCCCGGCCGGTGGCGACCCGGGCGACTACCCGGCCGGAGTCGGTGTCGACCTTGGCGACGCGGCCGTCCCCGTTGAGGGTGACGTACAGGAATCGGCCGGTCGAGTCGAGCACCAGGTGCCGCGGCCCGCTGCCGATCCCGCGCAGCCACGACACCGCGAACGTCGACAGGTCGACCTGGGCGACGTCGCTGCTCCCCATCACGGCGACGTAGGCGGTCCGAGAGTGCGGATCGACGGCGATGCCGCGGGGGTAGCGACCGAGCCGTACCTGCCGCACCTCGGTCAGACTCGTCCGGTCCACCACGCTCAGCGTGCCCGAGCACCAGTTGCTCACCAGCACGAAGCGGCCGTCCGGAGTCACGGCCACGTACTTGGGCACCGCACCGACCTGGACGACCCCGTCAACGGCAAGCCTGGTGGTGTCGATCCGATAGAGCGTGCTGGGGTCGATCCCGTCCCCGGAGGTGCAGGCGTCGCTCCCCTCCGGGCCGAACCCGGCGCCGTACATGGAGTAGTTCGACACGTACATGCTCTTGTGGTCCGGGGAGGAGGCGGCTTCGACGGGGGCGCCGCGGACCTGACCCGGGTGCCCCGCGATCCTGTATGCGGCCAGGTCCACCGAATCCGGGATGGTCGCGGCTAGGGTCCCGTCCGCCCGGTACACGGTGATCGTGTGCTGGTACATCATGTTTTGGGCGAACACCAGGCCAGTTCCGGTAGCCACCACGGACTTGGAGCTAATGGCACCGGTGATCGTGCGCTCGAGCACCAGCCGGCGATCCGACGACACCCTGCCGTTTGGCGTGGGGGTCGGCGAGGTTGGCCGACCCTGAGCAACAGGCGCGGCAGGACTGCTCACAACCGCTGCCGCGGAAGCCGCCGGTCCAGGATGAAGTCGACCGGCGGCGCCGCTGGCCGCGCTGCACCCAGCGACGAGCAGGCCGGCTAGC
>JADGOU010000428.1 GCA_017882835.1 Frankiaceae bacterium
GCGGGATCGGCGATGTCGGCGCGGTCGGCCGCATCAGCGGCTGGGACCGGGGCCAGCGGCAGCGCCGAGGTATCGGTGAGGTCGACCACCGAGTCGTCCTCGCCGTGCACGTTGGGCAGGTAGTCATCGGCCGCCCAGTCGTTCTCCCAGCGCTGGCCGTCGAGCAGGTAGCGGAAGCGCCACCGCCGCCCCGCCGGCAGCTCCAGGGTCGCCTGGAAGCTCCCGTTGTCGGTCCGGGTCAACCGGTGGCTCGTCGGCGACCAGTCGTTGAAGTCCCCACACACGCTCACCGCGGCCGCCGCCGCCGCGGCGGGCAGCTCGAAGGTGACGAGGACGCTGCCGCCCGTCAACCGAGTCTTGATCATCATTCCCTACGGTTCACCGCCCACTCCTGCACGACCGGGGCGGCCCGTCGCCCCGCCCAGCAACCTACCGGTCGCCGGTCCGACCACCCGTCTCATGTAAGGGACCTCCGGTGTTGATCGCGCTGGCGGTCTCGGGTTGCATGAGTAGCCCGGCTGGTTCGGTGGGTGGCGTCGAGTTCGGCTCTGAGGGTCGTGCCCGTGATGGGTGCGAGGTCTCGTTGATCTGATTGCCACCGCTGGCCCGGTCACGGATGTCCCGGATGAGGGAAGTGGGCCGGCGCCGTTTGAGGCCGGGCCCGCTTGCAGCACATGAGTGGGAGCCGGCACCGGGAACCTCCGGCCGACGCTCTCCGCGCGTGGGGCCGTGACCGTCGATCATCGCGCCGCTCCCTGCGGCCGGTCGGAAGTCAGTGTCCGGTGGCCGAGCAAGGAGGAGCCCATGCATAGCGAAGACGATCGACGGTCTATCCCGACCGATCGACGACTGGTCGGGGTGGACCTGGGCATCGCCAGCGACCATACGGTCCGGGTGCTGCGCGGCGACGGCAGCGAAGTGTGCCGACGGCGCACCCGGCCAACCGTGGAAAGCCTGACATTGCTGGAGACCGCGGCGTTGACGGGGGCGCCGGCGGGCACCCGGCTGGAGGTGGTGATGGAGCCCACCGGGCCGGCGTGGCTGCCGGTCGCGGTGTTCTTCATCGGCCGCGGCCACCGGGTGTTTCGGGTCGCCTCCGCCAAGGCGGCGGACCTGCGCCGATTCTTGTCCCGGCACGCCAAGAGCAACGGTATCGACGCCGACACCCTGGCCCGGCTGCCGCTGCTGGCACCGGAGAACCTGCAGCCGCTGGAGTTGCCCGGGTGCGAGGCCGCCGCCCTGGACCGCCGGGTCCGGGCCTGTGATCGGTTGACCCAGCAGGGTGCGCTGCACCAGCGGCGAATCAAGGACCTGGTGCGTCAGCTGATGCCGGTCACGCCGCTGACTGGAGAGCTGTCCAAGACCGACCTGGCGGTGCTCGCGCACTGGGCCGACCCGCGAGCGTTGCTGGCCGCCGGTCGGTCCCGGCTGCTGGCCACGATCACCACGACCTCCCACGGCCAGCAGGGCGCCGACCGGGCGGATGCCTGGCTCGAGGGGGCGCAGGCCGCGGTGGACCTCTACGGCGAGCACCCGGCGGTGGCCTACAGCGACCTGGCCGCCGAGGTGGGCACCGAGGTCCGGTTGCTTCAAGCGGTCCGGGCGGAGCTCACCGGACACGCCGAGGCCCGCGCCGACGCCTACCGCTGGACCGACCCGGCTCGGCTGGCGGCCAGCCTGCCCGGCCTGGGCGAGGTGGGCGCCCCGACGGTGACCGCGATCGTCGGTCGGGCGGCGCGGTTCCGCACCGGCAAGGGAGTTCCGCTCCTTCACCGGGCTGGCGCCCCGGGCCAGCGAAACCGGCGAGACCGACCGCAAGGGCCAGCCCATGAGTAAGGCCGGCAACCGGCTACTGCGCACCACCCTGGTCCGGGCTGCGGACAACGCCCGCCGGACCGACCCCCAACTGGCCCAGCTCTACTACACCCAAATGGTGGGCCGCGGTGCCGACCACCTGAAGGCCTGCTGTGTGGTCGCCGCCCACCTAGCCGAACGGCTGCACACCGTCCTGGTCCGCGGCATGCCCTACGTCGTCTGCGACACCGACGGCAGCCCGGTCGACCCGGCCACCGCCAAGCAGATCATCGCCGAGCACTGGACCGTCCCGGCCGAGGTGCGATCCCGCCGGCGCAGCCGCAAGCCGGCCAGCCAGCAGGGGACCAAGGCGGGGAAGGCCCCTCACCAAGTCCGCGCGGGACATGAGCGGTCGGACGCTCGCGGCGCCGACGAACGAGGCGACCTTCCCCGCCGGGCATCCTCGGCGGCGATCCCGGACCCGGTCAAGCCCACCCCGGTAGCCGCCGCTCGGTAACGACCCACCCGGCCGAGGCGGCGGGGCGCGATCAGCGGGCAGGGCACCGCCCTGCCCGCAGTTTCCCTCTGCCCAGGACCGGCAGGGGCCCGCGGGTCAAGGGCCGGCGCAGCCGGTCCCGCAGGGACGCGCAAGCGCCCTTGACGCGTGGGGGGCCGGGCCGTACCAGCGCCCCGCCGCCGACCCCTTGACAAGCCAGCCCCGATAGGGAACCAGTTGCGCGAGCCCAACCCGCCATGGCGGACCAGCCGACGCTGCGGACAACCACGCGATCAAGGAGTATTCACTCGCGCGTGCAGCTGAAACTGAAAGCGCGTCAGCGATGAAGACCGACGTCCGAAGCCGGTAGTGGTGTTGGTGCTCTCCCGCGGAGCGGCCGCGAGGTCGACCAGGTGCCGCAGCGAATGACCCAGCAGGTCGAGCAGCCAGGACGTTGCCGGCCGCAGGTCGGCGTGGTCCACAGCCGAGCCCGCAGCGAGCTCCCATCGTCCACAGGAACCCGCCGACCGGCGCTGCTGACCGGCGATCTGCCTACCGTTTCGGCCACCGACCGAACAACCAGACGGAGACAGGGAGG
>JADGOU010000067.1 GCA_017882835.1 Frankiaceae bacterium
GGACCGGCACACGGCGACCAGCACCCCGGGTTCGTCATCCGCCTCGACGAAGGCACTGAGCAACACGGTATCGCCGCAGTGTGGACAACTCACCCAGGGGCCCTCGGCCCAGCTCACTCGCCCAACCTAGGACTGCTTTGGGCAGTTACTGCGGATGTCCGGTAGGTTCTGTCCCGATCTTCCCGGTATCGCCGCCTGTCCCCGACCGATACCTGGATGGTTTCTCGACGTACGCACCGTTCGGACGGGACAGCGGCCGGCCCATGGTCGCCTCAGGGCCGGCTACACGTCCGGGTCGGCGGCGACGGCACATCCGTGGAGGACGCGTATGCCCGCACATCCGCAACTCGCGGGTTCGGTCCAGCTCGTGCAGGCGGTGGAGCGCCTGACGACGGAGTTCGAGCACGCCCTGTCCGCCGGTGACGTGCTGCGCGTGGTTTCGCGATGCCGGGACGAGCTGGCTGACACCGTGCCGCTGCCCGAGCTCGCGGCGGCGGTGGAGTCGACCGCCCGCGGCCGGCTCTGGGGAGTTCGGGAAGCGGTGTCTCCACCTGCGGTCGGAGCCTGATGCCGACGAGAGCGAGCTGCTGCGCTAGCAGCCAAGCCGCGGCTTCCCTCAGCCGCCGGCGGCCCGGCGACGCCGACGGCGCTCCGTGGCGCGTTCCTCCTCGGTGAGACCGCCCCAGATGCCATGGGTTTCGCCATAGGCCAGGGCGTAGTCGAGGCACGGCAGCCGTACCGGACAGGCGGCGCAGACGCTCTTGGCTGCCCGCTCGCGGTCCGCGCGCAGGGGTCCGCGCTCACCGTCGGTCGGGAAGAACAGCTCGATGTCGGAGTCGCGGCAGGCGGCCTCGTCTTGCCAGCCGTCCCGCCGGGCGCGGTAGGTGTCGGCCACGATGGTCACGAAGTTCCTCTTTCGCGCGGATCGGTGGCGGTCCGCGAAGCTATGCACGGCGCGTCCGCGGACGGGCCGTCGCTGGGTCAGGGCAGGCACATGGCGCGACCGGCTTGGAAAGCCTGCCGGCAGCGCACCCGATGCAACGCGCAACTCGGCGACCGCCTTCCCGCAGTCGTCGGCGGTTCCGGCTGGCGCCAGCGCCTGGAACGAGGACGGCCGGTGGACCAGGGCAGCCGGCGGCGAGACGCCGCACCGAGCGGAGCGCTGTGGCGGCACGGGACGTGGTTGTGGTGGGCGCGTCGGCAGGTTGGGTCGAGGCGCTGCGCGACGGAGACCTGGTCCGCTTCCGCTGCCGGGTCGGACCAGACCCAGTTGGGGCGACGTCGCTCGCGACGACGAGCACGTCGACTACCTGCAACTGCACCCCGACGAGTTCACCGCGCTGTTCAACATCATCCTGATCAACGTCACCAACTTTGTTCCGCGACAGCGACGCCCCCGGGAGCAGCTGCGCACCCAGCTGCCCCCCGAGCTGCTGCACCGCCGCGGCCCGACCGAGCCGATTCGGCTCGCTCGCACCCGGGTAGTGGGCTCGCCGCGGCGGACGCCGCTGGCCTCAGGCTGCGCCCGAACCGGGACCCGGCACTCGAAACGGCGTCCGTGACCAGCTCGGTCAGCGAGCGAGCCACTCCTGGGTGAAGTGCATCTCCGCGGTGAGCAGCTGGCGCATCAGGCCCGACACCTGGCTGGCGATCGCGCCCCCGATCAACGGCACCTTCACCTTCAAGTCGATGGCGGCGACGTACACGCAACCGTCATCCACCGGCCGGATGTCGTAGCTGCCGCGTATCTGCATCGGGATCCGGCCGGGGTCGATCGCGACCGCAGCCAAGGCCCGGTCGGCCGTGGGCGGCGCCCACCGGTCGACCTGAACGAGCTGGCCGTCGCCGAGGAATCGGTGCGCCACCGCCGGCGCGTGCTCGAGCGGGATTCGGCGCACGGTTGTGACCACCAAGGCGTCGCCGGTCTGCTCGACGGTCGGGGTGCCGACGCCGCCGTACCGCTCGTTGCGCGCAATCAGAAAGTCGAGGTCGGTCAGCACCTCGTACAACCGTATCGGCGGGACGGGGTAGCTGCACTCGACCTGCACTGGTGGGCTCCTCATGCTTTGGCCTTGGCGTCAGTCTGGCTGCCTGGGACCGTACCGAAACCAATCAACATGCAACGGGCTTCGTCCCAGCCCCACGAGCGGTTTGATCGGTGGGTCGCTGCACAGGCTCCGGTCGCGGACCTGGACGGGACCAGTGACCCGGTCCGGCGCTGAACCGCCCGAAGCGGTTGGTTGGGCCTCGCCGCCGTGTGCCACTACGGGAACGGTGTTGACGGGCAGTGCGAAGCGTGAAGGGTGTCCGGGGAGTTCGGGCCAGTGGCGTGACGGTACGCATGGGTGCCGCC
Organism: Frankiaceae bacterium; assembly: GCA_017882835.1. Taxonomy (GTDB): domain Bacteria; phylum Actinomycetota; class Actinomycetes; order JADGOU01; family JADGOU01; genus JADGOU01. The sequence goes on from JADGOU010000067.1 coordinate 2,354, forward strand.
GGAGCAGTCCGCGGACCTGCGCCGGCGGAGGCACCGCGGGGGCTAATTCCGGCCCTTGTGACCCTTCCGTCTCCGTGGGCGCCTGAGGCGGCCACCAGGCACCACACGCTGTGCCCCGCCTACGGTTCCTGCTGTCTGAGGCTGGAATCGAGGGTGAGGGGAACGGCGTGCGTTCTGCAAGGCTATGAGCTCGGCTGCTCCCACCGGCCCCATCCCACCGGTGGAGTCACAGCAGCTGCTGAGCGAGGTCCTTCAGCTCCTTGCACCGCGGGCACACCGGGAACCGGCTGGGGTCGCGGACCGGCTCGAACTGCCAGCCGCAGATCGCGGTGATCCGGCCGCCCTCGATGGCCGCCCGGGTGATCTCCTCCTTGCGGGCGTAGTGCGCGTAGTCGTCGCCGTCGCCGGTGTCGCCCTCGGCAGTCTGGGGCCTGGTCTCGACGGATCCGCTGACTGGTGTGGTCATGGCCGCAGATTGTAGGAACCGGCCAGCCGGGGCAGGGCCTCGACCGCCTCCGGGTTGTCCAGCCCGCTGAGGTCGCCGAGCTGTTCGCCCAGGGCGTGGGCGCGTACCAACCGGCGCATGACCTTGCCGGAGCGGGTCTTGGGCAGGTCCGCGACGAAGATCAGCTCCTGCAGCGCGAATGCCTTGCCAAACTCGGCCACCACCGCCGCGCGCAGTCGCTGGTCGAGGGCATCGTCCGGGCTCAGCCCGGGCACCGGGACGCAAAAGGCGGCCATCGCCTCACCCTTGATCGGGTGCGGCACGCCCACCACCGCGGCGGTGACCACCTCGGGATGGGCGTCCAGCACCGCCTCCACCTCGGCTGGGCCGATCCGCTTGCCGCCGACGTTGAGGGTGTCGTCCGAACGGCCGTGGAGGTACCAGAAGCCGTCGGCGTCGTACGACGCCCAGTCGCCGTGTACCCAGATGTCGGGGAATCGGCTCCAGTAGCTGGCCAGGTAACGCTCCGGTCCCTCCCGCCAGAACCCGCGGGTCATGCCCGGCCAGGGCGCGGTGACCGCCAGCTCACCGAGCTCACCCGGGCCGAGCGGAGTGGCGTCGGCGCCCAGCACAATCACCGCCTTGCCCAGCGTCGGGCCGCCCACAGACACCGGCTTGACGCCGAGCAGCGGTTGCACCGCCACCAGGATGCCGGCCTCGGTGCCGCCGGAGACGTTGACGATCGGTCGCCGCCGCTCCCCCACCACCTCGTGCAGCCACTGCCACGGCGAAGGCGTCCACGGCTCCCCGGTCGAACCGAAGACCCGCAGGCTGCGCCGGCTGGTGGCCTGCACCGGCTGCTCGCCGGCGGCCTGTAGCGCCCGGATCAAGGTCGGTGAGACCCCGAGCACGCTGACGCTGTGTCGGTCGACCCATTGCCAGACCCGACTGTGGTCCGGCTGGTCCGGGGCGCCGGCGTAGAGCGCCAGCGTGGCTTGGTTGCCGAGCGCAGCGAAGATCGTCCACGGCCCCATGATCCAGCCCAGGTCACTGACCCAGCTCACGACGTCGTCCGGGCCGATGTCGAGGTCGAAGGCGCCTTCTTGGGCGCACTGGATCGGGAACCCGGCGTGGGTGTGCACCGCTCCCTTGGGCAGCCCCGTCGTACCGGAGGTGTAGGCGACCAGGAAGGGGTCCTCGGAGCCGGTACGGGCAGCGGGTACCGGGGCGGCCGTGGCCAGCGCCTCGGCCCAGTCGCGGTCGGGCTCGACCAGCGTCCCGGCCGCGCCGAGCTGGTCGACGACAAGCAGCGACACCGCCCCACCGGCGAGCGCGACCGCCTCCCGAGCCACCGCGAGCATCGGCACCGGCCGGCCCCGGCGCAGCATCCCGTCCGCGGTGACCAAGACTCGGGCGCCGGAGTCGGCGAGCCGGCGGGCCACCGGTGGGGCGCCCATTCCGGAGAACACCGGCACCGCGGCGGCGCCCAGCCAGCCGGCGGCCAGGAACGCCACCACCGCCTCGGCGGAGTACGGCAGGAACAGCCCGACCGCGTCCCCGCGACCCACGCCCATCGCGGCCAGGACTCCGGCAGCCCGGGCGACCTGGTCGCGCAGCTGCGCGTAGGTCAGCCGGGTCACTGCCCCGTCCTCGCTCTCGGCCACGATAGCGAGCCGGTCGGGATCGGTGTCGGCTGCCCGGGTGCAGAGCTGGGCGGCGTTCACCTCCCCGCCGACGAACCACCGCGCCCACTGCGGCCCTCGACTGGTGTCGAGCACCTGCTGGTACGGCGTGTCAAAGGGCAGGTCGAGAAAGCCAACCACCGCGTCCCAGAACCACGCCGGGTCGGCGGCCGCGTTGGCCGACAGCTCGGCGTAAGTCGCCAGGCCTTGGGTCCGCAGAAACCGTCCCGCCACCGCCCGCTCGACCCACGCCGCGTTCGGCGTCCAGGCCAGCTCGGACCCCGCTGCCAGCTCGGACACCTGCCACCTCCGCCCCGCTCGGCCCGCTCGGGCCGGCTCGCTGTTCGTAGCCTAGCTAGGCCGGTCAGCCGGGCAGCTCGGCCCCGCAGCGGTCGCAGGCTTGGGGCGCCTGGCCGGTGGCCAGCTGACCGCAATCCGGGCAGACCCGCGCGGCCCAGCATGCCGGGTCGCCGCCCTCGTCGTCCGCACCGAAGCCACCCGCCGCGTCGGTGGGGTGAGCTGTGGAAGGGTTGACCGACTCGCTCATGTCCGCCGCATCCATTCTTCGAGCCTTCCGCTGTTCGGGCGGCCGTTCCGCCATTCGGGCCGATGGTCGGCCCGGATGCGGTCCAGTCGCGGCGTACGTCCGACTTTGGTCATGCACGAATGGGACCAAAGCATCCCCATGGACCCGGCAATTCCGCGATTGTGGTGCAGGTCAGGCGAGTATTGCGGCGAGGAGGAGACATGGGGAGCTACCAGGAGACGTTTCGGCGCAGCATTGACGACCCGGAAGGCTTCTGGGGTGAGGCAGCGCAGGGCCTGAGCTGGTACCAGGCACCCACCCAGGTGCTGGACCGGTCCAACCCGCCGTTCTACCGGTGGTTCCCCGACGGCGTACTCAACACCTGTTACAACGCGGTCGACCGGCACGTCGAGGGCGGCCGCGGCGACCAGGTCGCGATCATCCACGACAGTGCGGTCACCAGCTCCCAGCGCAAGATCACCTATGCCGAGCTGCTCGAGCAGGTGAGCCGGTTCGCCGGCGTGCTGGCCGGTCTCGGGGTCATCAAGGGTGACCGCGTCGTCATCTACATGCCCATGATCCCCGAGACCCTGGTCGCGATGCTGGCCTGCGCCCGGATCGGCGCCGTGCACTCAGTGGTCTTTGGCGGCTTCGCCCCGCACGAGCTGGCCATCCGCATCGACGATGCCCGGCCGCGCGTGGTGATCTCCGCGTCCTGCGGGATCGAGGGTCAGCGGGTGATCGAGTACAAGCCGTTCCTGGACGCGGCCATAGCGGAAGCCGAGAACAAGCCCGAGCGCTGCGTCATCTTCCAGCGCCCGCAGGCCACCGCCGCCCTCGGTGGCCGTGACCTCGACTGGGGCGAGGTGATGACCGCCGCCAGCCCGGCCGACTGCATACCAGTGCAGGCCACCGACCCCCTCTACATCCTCTACACCTCAGGCACCACGGGTAAGCCGAAGGGCGTTGTCCGGGACAACGGCGGCCACGCCGTCGCGTTGCACTGGACCATGACAAACGTCTACGACGTCGCACCGGGCGACGTCTACTGGGCCGCCTCCGACGTCGGCTGGGTCGTCGGCCACTCCTACATCGTCTACGCCCCGCTGCTCGCCGGCTGCACGAGCGTGCTCTACGAGGGCAAGCCGGTGGGCACACCCGACCCCGGGGCGTTCTGGCGGGTAGTCTCCGAGCACGGCGTGCGCACCCTGTTCACCGCGCCCACTGCGTTTCGGGCGATCAAGCGGGAAGACCCGAAGGGCGAGTACCTCGCCCGGTACGACGTCAGCTGCTTACGCTACCTCTTCCTCGCCGGTGAGCGCACCGACCCGGACACCTACCACTGGGCGGCCGACCTGCTGCAGATCCCGGTGATCGACCACTGGTGGCAGACCGAGACCGGCTGGCCGATTGCGGCGAACTGCATGGGCGTCGAGCAGCTGCCGGTCAAGCCCGGTTCGCCGACCAAGGCGGTGCCTGGCTGGAACGTCCAGGTGCTCAGTGCCGGCGGCGAGCCGGCCCCCGCCGGAGTGGAAGGCCCCATCGTCGTCAAGTTGCCGTTGCCGCCGGGCGCATTGACCACGCTGTACGGCGACGACGACTGGTTCGTCGCCTCCTACATGTCACGCTACGAGGGCTACTACCTCACCGGCGACGGGGGGCACATCGACGCCGACGACTACGTGTTCGTGATGGGTCGCACTGACGACGTGATAAACGTCGCGGGTCACCGGCTGTCCACGGGGGAGATCGAGGAGGTCATCGCCACCCACCCCGACGTCGCCGAGTGCGCCGTCATCGGGGTGCACGACACCCTCAAGGGCCAAGTTCCGCGGGGCTTCGTCGTCCTCAAAGCAGGCGCCCAACGCGATCCGGACGAGGTCAGCAGCGAGCTGGTGCAGTTGGTCCGGGACCAGATCGGCGCGGTCGCGTCGGTGAAGGACGTTGCGGTCGTGGGCGCGCTGCCGAAGACCCGATCGGGCAAGATCCTGCGCAAGACCATGCGTAGCATCGCCGACGGCACGCCCGAGCCGGTTCCCTCCACGATTGACGACGTGGGAGTGCTCGACCGGCTCACCCCGGTGCTGCTGCGCTCGTTGTAGCTCTCGCGTTCGGATGGCATGAGGTGCGCCGCCGCGCCGGGCAGCGGTACGACGGCGCACCTCGAAGCTGTCGACGGAGCAACTCGGCGCGCATTGGAGTGCCGGCACTAGCCGACCCGGATGCAGCACCCGTAGGCGGACACGATGACGACCGCCGCCCATGGGCGGTGTCGTGGCGAGGATGGCGGTCCTACCGCCACTGCCGATCTTGGCAACCAATATCGCCTCCCGGGCTCGCGGCGCCGTTTCTGTCGGTACCGCCCAACGGTCTGGTTCTGCGACGCCGACCACAACCGGCCCTATGACTCCGGTGGCTGCACCGACGCGGACAACTGCGGGCTGCTCTGCCGCCGGCACCACCGGCTCAAGACCTTCACTACCTGGTCTTGGCGACGGGGGGACGACGGGGCGATCGAGTGGATCGACCCGAACGGGGTGCGCTGGGACCGGGAGCCGATCCGGTACCTGATGCCCGAACCCGACGCCGACCTCGGCACGGGCTCCGAGCCAACATCCAATGCCGCTGGCCTGACTGAGCGAGGGAGCTCGGTGCCCGAGCGAGCGAGCCCTGCAGTGGATGCCCCTGCCGCCGCGCCGGTCCTGGCGACACCCGACCCGTACACCGACGACCCGCCGTTTTGATCTGGCTCCCCCCGCGGGTGGCGACCGCGGGGCGGGACACAGTCCCGCTGGCGAGCACGTCGGCCGCCCCGGCGTGCCAGTCAGATCAGCTTGGGTCGACGAGCCCTGCGGAACCGGTCACAGGGACGGTCCGGCCGAGGCGAGAAGATGCGTCACCGGGACATCGCTCGCTCGAGCGATTCGGTGCGGCAGGTCCATGACTGTCCAGCGGGACAGCCGGTGCGGCAGGGTGGCGACCACGACACCGTCGTACCGCTCGGCGAGCAGCGCCTGCCGGACGTGGTCGATCGGCTCGGCGTCGACGACTTCGCCGGACGCGTCGACCTTGGCCTCGTGCAGTCGTTCCAGTTCGTGCTGCAACCGGCCCTCGGCCAGCGACCGGGCGATGACGTGGGCGTCAGGAACGAAACGGTCGACGGCCGGGTAGTCCCACTGCCGCGTCCCCTCGGTGTCGGTGACGGGCACCAGTAGACGGAATGATCCCGGCCCCTTGCTCAGCTCGTCCATCTTCGCGACAAGCTCGGTGCTGCCTAGCGTTTGGTTGGCCACAACAAGGTAGCGCGGCATGCCCGTCCCTCCCGTTCCGTGGCGGCGCGGCCGGTGCGCGGCGCGGTCTGTCGATCCGCATTCTGCTCACCACACCGGTGCGCTCTGCCCGGTGGGTCCGCCGCACCCCGAGCGGCGCTGAAGCTGAGCGCCCCGGTCGGGCGCTGTCGGGCCCCGGTCGGGCGCTGTCGGGCCCCGGTCGGGCGCTGTCGGGCCCCGGTCGGGCGCTACAGCCCCGCTGCCGCCGCGCCGACGTGGCAGGAGTGAGCAGACTGCTGGCCGGCGCGACGGTGATCGCGATCGCGACGAGCGCCGGAGTCCTCACGGCCGCCAGCCCGCCGGCGATGGGCGCGCCCATGCCGGCTGGCCTGAGTGTGCGCGCGGAGACCAGCGCCGACGCCCGGGCCGCAGCCGAGGACCTGCTGCGGCAGGTCGACGACCTGCAGACCCAGGTGGACCACGCGACCGCGGACTACGCTGGCGCGTTGCAGGCCGCCGCCAGCGCGGTCAGCGGGCACCTGCGGGCGGAAACGGCCTCAGGCGTGGCCCGTCGGGACGCCGAAGACAGCCGCGACCGGCTCGACGAGCACCTGCGCGCGCTTTACAAGTCGGGCGGCCCGACCGCCGTCTACGCCTCCGTCCTGGATGCCGACAGCATCGTCGAGGCTCTGGACCGGGTGCGGTCGGTGGAGCGGGTGGTCGGCACGGACCGCCAGGTGGTCACCGCCAGCGAGCAGGCCGGGGGCAGAGCGGAGCGCGATGCCACCGACGCTGCTGCCTTGGCTCAGCGCCAGGTCGCGGTCGAGCGCCAAGCCGGAGTGGCCGCGTCCCGGGTGCAGGATCTGCTCGACCGCCAGCGTCCACTGCTTGATCAGGCCGTCGCGCACGCCGCGGCGGTGCAGGCGGCGGAGGAAGAAGCGGCCCGGCAACGAGCGCTGCAGGCGGCGGCTGCGGCGGCTGCGGCCCGGCTCCGAGTTGAGCAGGATGCAGCGGCCCAGCTGGTGCGCGAGCAGGTGGCCGCCGCCAAGCCGCGCTACCCGGCAGGTGTGGGGGCGCCCGGCAGCGCGGCCGCAGGGCAGAACGGGGCAGCGGGCGTAGCCGGCGCCGGGCCGGCGGACTACTTCGCGCTCTACCACGCCGCCGCGCCTACCTGCCCGGGCCTGTCCTGGACGGTGCTGGCCGCGATCGGACAGGTGGAGACCGGCCACGGCACGGACACCTCCACCTCCCCCGCGGGCGCGATGGGGCCGATGCAGTTCCTGCCGGCCACGTTCGCCATGGTCGCGGTGGACGGTGACGGCGACGGTCGCACCGACATTCAGAACCCGGCCGACGCAATCTTCACCGCAGCCCACTACCTCTGCGGCAACGGCGCCGGCACCGGTCCGGCCGGCCTGAGCACCGCCATCTGGAACTACAACCACGCCGACTGGTACGTCGCTTTGGTGCTCAGCCTGGCGGCGCAGTACGTCGGGTGAGTCGGCCAGTGAGTCCGCCGTTCAGGAGGTCGGCGCCCCGCCGCTGAGCCAGTCCTCCCACGACATGTTCCACTCCGCCGTACCGGCGTCCCCGGGGTCCGGGTCCCGGGTCGAGTTGACGACCTCGACGATGTCTCCCGCCCGAGCCAGCCCGTAGAACCACTGGGCCGCGGACGGCGCGAGGTTGACGCAGCCGTGCGAGACGTTGCTGTTGCCCTGCGCCCCCACCGACCACGGGGCGGCGTGCACGAATGCCCCGCCGTTGGAGATCCGAACGTCCCACAGCACGGTCTCGTAGTAGCCGTCCGGAGAGTCGCGCGGGATGCCGACGGTGGCCGAGTCCATCGTGATCGACGCTTGCTTCTCCAGCACGATGTGCACCCCGTTCGCCGACGGGTACTTCGCGCTGCCGGCACTGATCGGGATCGTGCGCAGCTCCTGGCCGTTGGAGGTCACCGTCATCGTGTGCGCGGCCGCGTCGACCCGGCTGACCACGGCGTCCCCGACGGTGATCGAGGAGGTGTGGTCCTTCATCCCCCACATGCCTTGCCCGGCGTCGTACCCCTTGAGCTTGAGCGCGACATCGAGGTGCTCACCGGCCGGCCAGTAGGCCCGCGGTCGGAAGTGCACCTCGCGGTCGGACATCCAGTGCCAGGCGCCGTCGACCGGGATGGTCATCGACACCGACAGCCGCCGCTGGATGGCCGCTCGGTCCGGTACGGCGCGGTTGAAGGTCACCGTGATCGGTTGTCCGACGCCCACCGTGGTGGCGTCCGGCAGGATGAATCCGTCCAGCACCGTGGTCGGCGCCGCCGTGTCGAACCGGACGACCTGCTGGCTGACCGACCCCCGCCGATCGGCGACTGCCAGCGTTGCGTCGTACTGGGTGCCCGGCCACAGTGGATCCCGGCTGGTCCAGGACTGAGCCCGGTCGCCGACCACGCCAGCGATCTCCATCCCGTCGCTGACGTGCACAGTGGTCTGCCGCAGGCTGCCGTCGCTCACCGCGAACGTCACTGGCTGACCCAGCGGCACCGTCGTCGGCTCGCCGCCGGCCGGCTGCCCGTTGACCGTCACGCTCGGTGGCGTCACCGGCGCCGTTGCGGCCGCGGATAGCGCAGCTGATCCGCTGGCTGACTGGCACCCGGTCAACGCGA
>JADGOU010000068.1 GCA_017882835.1 Frankiaceae bacterium
CGAGCACGATCTGCACCGGGTCGGTCGGCGCGATGTTCCAGCTCGGCGACACCGCCTCGCCGCTGCGGATCGACCCGAACAGGACGGCGAGGTCATCGGGGTCCCGCCCGGAGGCGAACCGACCACACATTGGGACCAGTGTCTCCGACTGGGACGGCGGCCGGGGCGTGTCCGGTCGGGTCGTCGGCGGCGGCGCGGGTGAGCAGGCGGGCGACCTGGGGCAAGTCAGCCCGGGGCTACCTCTCCCGGTCGGCCGGAAGCCGGTTCGTCCAGCCGCGGCGCTCAGCCCAGGACCGGACGCCCCGGGGAGAAGGTCAGCTCATCGATGAAAAGCGACCGGTTGCCGGCCGGATAGCCGACGGCTCCGGTCCAGGCATGGTAGGCCAGGTGCAGGCCGCCGCCGGGGTCGGCGACGACCGCCGGCCCGCTCGGTCCCTGGGCGCCGGAGCGGCCGGCCAGCCAGGGACCGGTGACCGACTGATCGACGCACGGGCCGAGCGGCGTGGTGCAGGTGGCGTATCCGATGCCGGCCTGGGGGCTGTCCCACGCGCTGGCGCCGTAGAACAGGTAGTACGCGCCAGCGGCATAGACCATCGCCGGCCCCTCGATGATGCCGCCGTGCCAGGCCGGCGCGGGCAGCGCGTCGAGCAGCTTGGTGGGCGAGCCGATCCGGAACCGGCCGTCGGGGGACAGCTGCTGACTCCACAGCTCGGTGGGCCGCCCGATCGCGTTGTTGTCGCTCTTCCAGAGCAGGTACAGCGCCCCGTTGGGCGCCAGGAACGGCTGTGGGTCGATGGAGCCGCCCCGGGACCGCTGGCAGAGCAGCGGGGCTGACGAGTTGTCGGTGAACGGACCGGCCGGACTCGCCGACGTCGCCACCGAGATGCACTGCTGGTTCCAGGCCTTGTGGTGGGCGGTGTAGTACATCAGGTACGTCGAGCCGCGCCGGATCACCCCGGGAGCCCAGGTCCAGGGTTGCGATGCCCACGCCGGCAGCCGGGGCAGCGGGTCGCTTGGCGGGCTCCAGGTGTGCAGGTCGGGGGAGCTGATCACCTGCAGGTTCGAGCCGTGCCCGGTGGCGTAGGCGAAGTAGCCGCCGGCCACGATCACCGCCGGGTCCGGAAAGTCTCCAGGGTAGGCCGGCACCGCCGACTCCGCCGCTGCCTGGCCGGCCAGCCCGCCCACGATCAGCATGATGCCGGCAACGAGTCCGGCCAGTCGCGTGCCTAGAGCCATGGCGCCCCCTCGTCCGAGTGGCCGAGCATGGCCGGTCACTAGCAGTACCGCAAGTGACACGCTAGGCGTTCCCCGGTGGGTCACCGACTCGGCCCGGAAACCCGGGTTCTCGGCGGGGCGGCCGGTGCGGCCTGGGTAAGGAAGCGGAAACTCCCCGCCCGCCGTGCCCGGAGCCCCTCGTGAGTAGCCCTGTGTCATTCCTGAAGGAGTGGGCGTCGCTCAGTCCTCCCCGGGAGCACGGTCAGCACCAGCTCGCCTTCGTCACCGGCCCGGCGACCAGGTGCAGCGTGGTCAGCCGGCGGCGCGCACCCCGTCCGGTCGGCGGAACTTGCAGCACCCGGATGGCCAACCGGTCGCTGGCCTCGCAGCCTCCGCGCGCGGCGATGGCCCACCGGGCCACCGTCAGCACGTCCCACCGTCGCCCGGTCTCGTCCTGCCCGGTGCAGCGCGGTTTGGCCGCCTCACCGTCCGCAACGGGCGGCGGCCGCCAATTGGGCTGTGGGCACCCGCCGGAGCGCTTGTCGATCGAGTGACCCCAGGTCAGGCCGCCGGCGCCAACGGCGCGGTGCAAAACGCGCATCGCCGCACTTGCTGCGAGATCTTGGACAGGCACTCCGGGCAGTCCTGGGTGGCCTCCACCGGCTCGGGCTCGGTCCGGAACCGGGCCATCAGCTTGCTGACCGGCAGCACCACCACGAAGTACACCGCGGCCGCGACCAGCAGGAACGAGATGACCGCGTTGAGGAAGTCGCCGTACCGGAGCGTGCGGCCGGTGGCACGCGCTCCCGACGTCGGCGACGGAGTACGTCCCGGTCGGCGGCGGTGCCCACGCCGGCGTACATCGGCACCGATGGGGCCACCGCGAGCGACCCCGGGACGACCCGGGACGCGCGCGAGCTGAGCGCGGCCGGCTGAGAGTGCCCGGCGGACAACGGCCGCCGGTGGTCGGCGGGCCCGCCGGCTCCCCGGGCGGCACGGCCGTAGCACCCCGACACCCCCGCGTCGTCGACCCGGGTGTCCGCACAGCTGGCCACGGCGACCGTGACCGCGGCACCAGCGTCCCGAACCGCAGAGCGTCGACCGTGGCGGTGCCGACGTCGGCCAGCCCGTCCCGGCGCGGGCCACCACCCGGACCGGGCGCTGTCGGCCACCAGCCGGGACGGTGCCCGCGTCGGCCGCACTCGGGGGTTCGACCCGGCGTTCACTCCTCGGCGGATGTGCGCACCCCGGGCGGAGCCAACGGAATGGTGAGCAGGTAGACCGTGGTCCGACAGTGCCCCGTCCCGGGCGGCGGTGGCAGCATGCGGATGCCGGCGGCGGAGCCGTGGTCGACGGCCGTGAGCAGTCCGCGCGCGTGCAACCAGGCCAGTCGGCTGGCCAGCCAGCTGCGGCGTCGCCCGGTGCCGGCCATCAGCGCCGCCCACCCGGGTCGGGTCAACAGCGGGGCCGGCGAGGTCGCGGGGCGGCCCAGTAGGTCCACCAAGGCCCGCAGGGCCGACTCGGCGTCGATGCGCAGGGTGGCCTGCTCGATCGCCCGCTGTGCGGCGGCCAGCCACAGGGCGTGCGACCAGGCCGGGGCGCAGCGCTGGTCGCGGACCGCGTAGGCGGCGCTGGTCATCGCCGTACGGGCTCGGTCAGGACGCCCGGCCGGCCGCCGGCCGGCCGGGCGAGGATCGCGTCGCGGGCGGTCTCGGACAGGCCCGCCCCAGACGCCGTAGGGCTCGGACACCGCCAGCGCGTACGCCCGGCACTGGGCCCGGACCGGACACCCCGCGCAGACAGCCACGGCGGCCTGCTGCCGGCGCTGGCGCGCTGGCCCGCGCTCGCCGTCCGGGGGGAAGAACAGCTCCGGGTCGGCGTCCCGGCAGGCGCCGCGGTGCCGCCACTGCCACAGCCCGGCCACCGGTCCCGGTCGCCCGGGCAGATCCGCCATGGCCTCCTCCTCGACCGGGTGCGGCGGGCAGGCCGACCCCGGTTGGTAGGACTGCCCGTCCGCCCCCGAAGTTCCGCGACGGTAGCGGTGGCCACCGACATCTCTCTGGTGCCACGAACTGCCCGAGGACGCCCGCGCTCGCGGGCAGCGGCCGCCGGCACTGCGGCGCGAGCACCGGCGCCGGCCTGCCGTGCGCGATCTCGGGCACCAGCGCTGGAACGTCCGTCGCACCAGTGCTGCGCACCCGGCCCGAAACGCCGGACGAGACGCTCGCGGGCTGCGCCGTCAACGACTTGCCGGTGGGTCATCCTGGTTGACGGTAGATCACCGCGCTACCCGGCCAACGATTCAGCTGCAAGGCCTCGACCGGGATCTTCAATTGGGGATGGTTCAGTGACACGGTTTCGACCGGTCGGAAAGATCATCTGAGTCGCGGGAGTCATCGCGGTCCGCCACTGCGGCGACGCAGCAGTACGGTGCCGCGGTGCGCGTCGTGGTCTTGCTCCTCACGCAGACGACGATCGACAAGCTCGCTGCCCACGCGATCAGTCCCGAGGAAGTTCGGCAGGTCAACGACGGTGACCGCGTAGTGATCCGCAACCCGCGCCCACGTGTGGAGGGCTCGATTCTTATGATCGGACCTACGCACGGCGGCCGCGTGCTCACCGTCGTCCTCAACCCGGACCCGATTGACCCGGACGCGTGGCACGTGCGCACGGCGTGGCAGGCGAGCGCTGCTCAGATTCGCCGCTACCAAAGCGACCGGTAGGGGGAGGATGTAGGCGTGGCGAACAACGACGAGATCACGTCCGCCGAGCTGGACGAGCTTCTTGACGAAGCCGAGACACTTCCTGTTGACCAGTCGGCCGGATCGACGGAGGTGCGGCTCTACGTCGCTGTCGATGCCGAGACGCTGCGCCAGCTCGAGCAACGCGCGGCTCAGACCGGCACCGCCGTCACTGATGCCGCTTCGGACGCCCTTCGGGCGGGAGCCCACGCCGCCTGAGATCCACGACCGGTGGCGAGGAGCCAACCGGCACTGCTGGCCAGGCGTCCGGGGTCAAGATCAGTATGGCCGGGACCCACGACGGACAGGACCCACTACCCGACGGGACGCGTGGGCCTCGGCGTCGACCAGGCCGGGCGTACGTCGACCCGACCGGCTTCGGCTCGCAGCGCGTCGAGCGGCGTACTGTGCCCGGCTAAGCCTCGCCGCCATGTCTCCCCCGTCATGGCCGCGGAGGCTCTACTTCGGATCCTGCGAGATCAGAATGCGTCCTGGGAGGCGTGCCGGAGGTAGGTGTTCGCTGGATCCAGCGGATCGGGGGCCAGCGCGACCAGCGGCTCCTGCTGCAGCTCCCCGCCCAGGTGCCGCAACAGGACGGTGCCCTCCCCCACCACCAGCACCGCCGCCGGCTCGCCGGTTCCGGTCGGCACCACGGTGCTGCCGGCCACCGGCAAGTGGCCCTCCACCCCGACGGCGTGCACGACGTCCAGTGCGGTGCTGACCGCAGCGTCGGCCACCAGAGCGGCGGCATCCTCGGGGTCGGCCGCCGCCGGCACGGCGACCGTGACCAGCACCGTGACCAGCCGCTCCCCCGCGTTCACCGCCCGGTCTCCGCGGCCGCCACTGCGGCCGCGTCCTTGTCGAGCGCCCGGTAGATCGACGTGCGGCTGACCCCGAGGACCTTCCCGGATCTGGGCGACGGTGAGCTCGCGCTCGTCGTAGAGCTTGCGCGCGGTCCGCCGCTGGTCGGCACTGAGCTTGGACGGCCGCCCTCCGAACCGGCCGCGCGCCCGCGCCGCCGCCAGCCCCCAGCGGGGGAGGCAAACGTCGCGGCGTGTCCAGATAACAGAGAACTGGGCCAGCGCCCCGAACAGATGGAACACCAGCCGACCGCCCGGGGTGGGGGTGTCGAGCGCCTCGCGCAGCGACCGGAAGCCCACCCCCCGCTCATCCAGGGCGGTGACCACCTCGATCAGGTGCCGCAGGGACCGGCCGAGCCGGTCCAGTCGCCACACCACCAGGGTGTCCCCCGGCCGCAGCTGCCCCCGCACCTCATCGAGTGCCGGCCGCCGGTCCAGCGTCCCGGCGGCGTGCGCGGTCCACACCCGCCAGCAGCCGGCCGCGGTCAGCTCGTCGGTCTGCAGGTCAGCGTTCTGCTCGGCGGTAGAGACCCGGCCGGGCGTAGCCCAGCAGGTGACTCATGCCGGACGGTGTAGCGCAGACGTCCGACAGAACCTCGGGTGACACGCTGATTTCGGCCACGGCTCCTGCTACACCGCGTCACGCCCAGCGAAACCGGCCGGCGCCGCCGTTTGGATCATGTGTCAAAGACGGTCGTTTCTGCTTCGCCGTCATTGTTTGACGCGTTGGTCTCCTCCTCTGAGTTGACCGAATTTGATGGTTGTGGTGCCACGGCCGGGGGGTGGCCAGGGGGTGGCCGGGGGGACTCGGAATTATCGGTGTCGCTTGATCGGCCCGAAGGATAACGACGAGGTCCATGGAGCGAGAGGTACGTCGGCGAGGCCGATGCCGTGCGAACCCGCCTGGACGACGCCAGGCACGACAGCATGGCGCCGCTGCGCGTGCTGACTTACGCCACCAGCTGCCGGCGCAGCTGCTCGAGCTCGTGGGCGATCCGCTCAACGGTCCTGACCGGCGAATCCGATCCGGTCCGGAGCTGGTCGAGGATCCACCCCCGGGCGAGCGCCGAGGCCGGTAAGTCCAGGGCCGCGGCGTAGCGAGTCAGCTCGTCGAACTCGTCGGCGCTGAGCCGCACCGAGAGCACCTTCGCCCGCTGCCAGCCGGGACGGGCTGCCCGGGCGGACAGCGGCTCGTCCCGGGCCGCTTCGGCCTCCTCCCGATACGCGCGCAGGTCCTGATCGGTGGTGTCAGTCATCGCATCTGTCCTCCAGGTACTGGCGCAGCGCGGCGCCCGTGGACTGCCACGCGGACGCACCGTGCAGCCCGCCGTACGGGTCGCGCAGCGCAACGACGGTGATGACCATCCGTGCCGTCGGCGAATAGCCCACGATGCGCACGCTGTTGATGTGAGCGGACCTGGGGTCAGGCTCGTCGACGAGTCGATCGGGGTCGTGGACGACCTCCACGGTCCAGGCACGGGTCGATGTCGGCAGCGGCCGGGTAGCGAGCGGAGCGGGTGCGATGTGGTCGGTGGCAGCGTCGTCCCAGGAAATCCGCTCCCCCACGTGTGACATCGTATGCCATGACGCCGGACGATGCCACCTCTGTTCCGTGCCCAGATCACGTGTCGACCAGGCGGCATCTGCTCTACGCGGATCGACCACCACCGGTGGCCGGTACCCACCTCCAACTCCGGCGCGAGGCTCTAATCGCGCTGTTTGCCGTCACCAGCGGAAGCCGGGCAACCCAGGCCGTCGCCACGATGATTCGGTCGAAGGGGTCCTTGATCTCGGGATAGGGAACCGCCTCATACCGCTCGGCGACCTCGGTGGTGACGGCCAGCACCTCGACGTTGTTCTGCCCGTCGGTGACGATCTGCTTCACGGCCTGGTACTCGTCCATCGTGACGGCCTGAGTTGCCTTGCGGGTCGCGTGCCAGAGGTCGATCAGGGTCGCCGCCGAGATCCCGATGCCCGCAGTGGTGGCCACCTCCGCTCCCGAGAGCGCGGCGAATGCCGGCGGTGACAACCGTTCTGGACGGGAGAGGAACCAGACAAGCGAGTGCGAGTCGGCGACTACCCGCACGTCTCCTCGACCCTGGCGATGCGTTCCTGCCGGTTCGCTGCCAAGGCGGCATCGAAGCGGTCCAGGGCGGCATCGTCGATGCGGTCGCGCAGTACCCCAGCAAGTGACTTTCGGGCGGCAGTGGACTCACTAGCCGGGTTGCTCACGACCCGCAGATGTGCACCGGGCGCCACTCCGAGGCGAGCCAGCTGCTCGGCCGGGACGCTGCCTTCAGGACCGACGACGAGCTCCCAACTCCCCGCCGCGTCTGCTGTGCTCATAACGATCAGAGTAGCGAAGCCGGAGTGGTGGATGGGGGGCTAGCCAGGGCTAGCCACAATGTCCATCAACGCTGGGATGAGGAGGAGAGTCATCGGTCGACGACGGTGAAGGTCACCGGCAGGACCATAGGGACCGCTCTGACGAGTGCCGGCCGCACCTGGTCGACGCTGACGGCTATTTCTTCCCGGCGGACTCAGCGAGCAGTGTCAGGGCCTGAGCGGTCCGGAAGTACTTGTTCCGCCCCAGGTCGCCCACCGTCTTGACGTTGAACGCCTGCTTGAGGGCCGCGGCATCCCCGTCGGAGACACCGGCGAGGGCGCTCACCGGCTCACCCGAGGATGCACTCCAGAGACAGCTCAATCGCGCCGTACGACGGAATCGTGACGGTGGCCGTCGGTGCATCATCGCTCAGCTGGGCGATGCGCTCCCAACCGCTGGCGGCCAGTTCGAACACGTCCAGCACCCGGTCTCGCGGGTCCACGATCCAGTACTGCCGGACACCCGCACCCAGGTACTCGGTGGACTTGCGAACGAGGTCGTCTGTTCGGTTGGTGGACAGCACTTCGATCACCACCGTCGGCGCGGTGGTCACCACATCGCCGCTCGGCGCTTCGGTCAGCACCATCGCGTCAGGTATCCGCAATCGCGGCCGTTCGCCGGGGAGCCGCCAGCCGACACCGACGGCGACGATGGCGCCTGCGCCCAGCTGCGCCTTCAGCACATCGCGCAGCCGCTGGCAGATCTCTTGATGAGCGAAGCTGGGCGGGGGACTCACGAAGGCCTTCCCGTCGACGTACTCGGCCCGCTCGTCATCGGGTATCTCCAGGAACTGCTCCCAGGACATCGGCTGGCCGAACGGGATGGTTGCGGCCAGATGAACCATCAGGCACCCTCCCCTGCACCACCAGCATCTGCATCGCGGCAGTCGTCGCTTCTTCGGTGCAGTCTGCCACCGACGTCGACCTCGGAATCCGCACCAGGCCAGCGGTCAAATCGGTCAGCGCCGGGTGAGCCCGCCGCCGGCCCAGCGCGTCGTTGTCGACTCAGCCGGCTGGCAGCAGGGCAAAGCCCTCCATCGCCGCGGCAACCCGCAGCACTCGATCGAATGCTGCCAGCGTCGAGCAAGCCGAGTCGATGCGACGTACGGCGAGAGCGCAGGAGAGCTGAACGGCGTCGTAGCCGCGCAACCCATGCACGGCACACAGTTGAGCGGCTCCGTCCAGCACGTTGGCGGACAGGGTGACGACGGCAAAGCGCGGTGGTTCATCCGGCGTTCCAAAGAAGTCGGCTTCGAACTCCTCGACGAGCACTTGTGCCTCGGCCGGAGTGATCTCCCCCAGTCGCTGCTTTCGCCACAGGGCGGCTGGCACCTCAACCCGACTGATCTGTCCGACCACGAGCCCGGTCAAGCCGCGGACCTGCTCCGCACCTGCCTCGTCGGCGTAAAGCTTGACCAGTGCCGAAGCGTCCCCGAAGGCGATCAATGACGGTTGTCGGTGACCAGCTGCTCGAGCGGTGTCCCTTGGCCGGCGTGTCGTCGGGCAGCCGCAACGGCGGTACTCGATGGGCGGCGGTGGTGAGGGCGCGACCGGACGAGCAGGTCCGCCTGCGCCAGCCGCTGCCGCAGTCCGGCGAACTCGCTGTCAGCAAGCGCGGGATCGGTCGCGGCGTTCAGCACGGCGCTGACGTAGTCGTTCAGACTACGACCCTGAATCCCGGCCGCATGACGAACCCTTTCAAGCAACTCGTCGGGTGCACGCCAGGTCATTTGGCCCATGCAGGCACGGTAGCAGGCACGGTAGCAGGCATGCATGCATAGCCTCGTGAGGCATTCCGCATCGGGTAACCGCGCAAGACCTTCCAGTCCAGTCGGACATCATCCCGCTGAGGTCGCGGGCGTCCACCGGGCCGCACGGACGAGCACAACGACTTCCGACACGCCGCCGCAGCGAACCGGGACAGGCCCCTGCGCCGGCTATGGTGGCGCCGCACCGGCGTTCCGGTCCCCGGCCGCTTCCCCGAGCGCCTCCTCGATGACCCCGCCCAGGAGGCTGAGTTGACCGACCCAGCAACGGCCGCGCCGCCGCTGATCGACCTCACGGCTCTGCTCTCCCGTTTCGACGCCGAACGGCTGGCCCGCCTCCTGTCGCTGCGCCCCGACCTGGCGGACCCACCACCGCGAACCCTCACCGACCTGGCCTGGCGAGCTGGCACCCTCAGCAGCCAGACGTCGTGCCGGGCGCAGCTCGACGAGTTCACCGTCCAGGTCCTCGACGCGGCAATCATCGGCGGGGACCTGCCCGCCGTACGCCGGCTGCTCGGCGACCCACCGCCCGACCGGGTCGAGGCCGCCGTGGACCGACTGGCTGAGCGCGGCCTGCTCGACGCCAACCCCGGCTTGCGGGTACCGACCGAAACCGCGTCCTGGCCTCGGCCGGCCCGCCTCGGCCCGCCGTACGCCACGCTGTCCGGCAAGCTCACCAACGCCGACCTGACCCGGATGTGCCGGGACGCCGACCTGGTCAATCCGCCGACCCGGAAGGCCGACCTCCTCGAGGCGCTGGCCCAGCGGTTGGCCGAACCGGAAACGGTCCGGCGACTGCTGGCGCGCGGACCGGAGGGAACGGTGGAGCTCGCCGAGCGCATCGCCGGCGACGGTCCGCTGCTGTCGGCGACGTCGTCGTGGAGCTACAACCGACGGGCAGACACCCCGGTCAGCTGGCTGGAGCACTGCGGCCTGGTCGTCCGGCACGACTGGAGCACCGCGGTCATGCCGCGCGAGGTCGGCGTCGCGCTGCGCGGTGGCCGGCTGTTCGCGGCCGTCCGACCGGACCCGCCGCCGTTGACGGCGCACCCGGTCGACGCGGGTCGGGTCGACGCCGGCGCCGGCGAAGCGGCGATGCGGGTGGTCCGCGACGTCGCCGACCTGTGCGCCGGCTGGGAGGAAACGCCAGCCAAGGCGCTCGCCGGCGGCGGCCTGGGCAGCCGGGAGCTGCGCCGGGCCGCCAAGCTGCTCCGCCGCGACGGGCGCGAGCCGCGCGACGAAGCCGACATTGCGCTGTTGGCCGAGCTTGCCGCCGCCGCCGGTCTGATCGGCGTCGACGCGGGGAGTCAGTCGGTGCAGCCGCTGGCGGCGTACGACGAGTGGCTGGCCCGCTCCGGGCCGGACCGGTGGCGTTGGCTGCTGGCCGCCTGGTGGTGCTGGGACCGCCACCTCAGCCTCGCGGGCGCGACCGGGGTCAACGACAAGATGATTCCGGCGGTGTGGGTGCGTGGTCCCGAGCCCGACGCGGAGCTGCGGCGCCGGGCCACCCTGGCGATGTTGCCCGACATCGACGGTTCGGTGGAGATCGACGAACTGACCGATCGGCTGTGCTGGCAGCAGCCAGCCCTGTGGCGCGACGGCCCGGCGCCGGCGGCGCTGCTGGTTCGATGGATGCTCCGGGAGGCGGCGCTGCTCGGCGTCGTGGCCGACGAGGCGCTGGCCAGCACCGGCCGCGCCCTACTGGCCGGGGACCTCGAGGCGGCGACTGCGGGCGTGGCCGCGTTTGCCCCGGCCGCCACCGAGGAGTTGGTGCTGCAAGCTGACCTGACCGCGATCGTCCCCGGCGAGCTGCCGCCGGCCGACCGGGCCGAGCTGGAGCTGATGGCGGATCCCGTCTCCACCGGCTCGGCGACGGTCTACCGATTCAGCGACGCCTCGCTGCGCCGAGCTATGGACGCCGGGCGCAGCGCCGAGCGGCTCTCGGCGTACCTCGCCG
>JADGOU010000429.1 GCA_017882835.1 Frankiaceae bacterium
GCCGCGACCGACGCGGAGACCATCGTGTTCTGCGGCGTGCACTTCATGGCCGAGACGGCCAAGATCCTCAGCCCGCACAAGACGGTGCTGGTTCCCACCGCCGAGGCGGGGTGCTCGTTAGCCGACACCATCGACGCCGACCAGCTGCGCGCCTGGAAGGCGGAGAACCCGGGGGCCGCCGTGGTGGCCTACGTGAACACCAGCGCGGCGGTCAAGGCCGAAGCCGACATCTGTTGCACGTCTTCCAACGCCGTCCAGGTGGTGGAGTCGATCCCGGCCGAGCGGCCGGTGTTGTTCCTGCCCGACCAGTTCCTCGGTGCGCATGTCCGCCGAGTGACGGGACGCGCCAACATCAACGTCTGGCTCGGGGAGTGCCACGTGCACGCCGGTATCAGCCCCACCGACGTTCGCACCCAGGTCGCCGCCCACCCGCAGGCCGAACTCCTCGTGCACCCCGAATGCGGCTGCGCCACCTCGGCGCTCTGGTTGGCCGGTGCCGGCGACTTGCCGGCCGGCCGGACCCGGATCATGTCCACCGGCGGGATGGTGGAGGCGGCCCGAACCATGGTGTCCCCCACCGCGCTGGTGGCCACCGAAGTCGGCATGCTGCACCAGCTGCGCAAGGTCAACACCCGCACGGCGTTCCTGCCGATGAACCCCAAGGCTTCCTGCCGCTTCATGAAGATGACGACGCCTGAGCTGTTGCTGCGGGCTTTGCGGGAGGGACGCGACGAGGTGCATGTCGCCCCGGATGTCGCGGCCCGGGCCCGCCGGGCCGTCGAGCGCATGATCGCCATCGGGACCCCGGGTGGCGGCGAATGAGCGACGAAGACGTCGATGTCCTGGTCGTCGGCGCGGGGGTAGCCGGGCTGTCGGTCGCCGCCGGTCTGGCCGCCACCCGGCGGGTCATGATCGTCGACAAGGGCGACGGCAGCACGCGGTGGGCGCAGGGCGGCATCGCCGGCGCGGTGGCGGCCGATGATGACCCGCGCGACCACGCCGCGGACACTGCGGCGGCCGGCGCCGGACTCTGCGCCGACCGGCCGCTGGCCGTCCTGGTGGAGGAGGGTCCACTCCGGCTGGCCGAGCTGATCGCGGCGGGCGCGCGGTTCGACCGGGAGGCCGGCGGCGCCCTGGCGACGACCCTGGAAGGCGGGCATCACCGCCGCCGGGTCGTGCACGCCGGCGGTGATGCCACCGGCGCCGAAGTTGCCCGGGTCCTCACCGCGGCCACCCGCGGCCTGACCCGGATGGGTGATGCCACGGTCGTCGAGCTCACCCGCGGTCCGGGCCGCTGCGGCCCACAGGTCACCGGCGCCTTAGTGCGCCAGGGTGACCGATTGGTGCCCATCACCGCGCGGGCCGTCGTCCTCGCCACCGGCGGTATCGGGCACGCCTACCCGGCGAGCACCAACCCGGCCGCGGTCACCGGCGACGGCCTCGCCTTGGCCCTGCAGGCGGGGGCGACGCTGACCGACATCGAGTTCGTGCAGTTCCATCCCACGGTGCTGCACACCGGTGGCCGCCTCGGACAGCTGCCGCTGGTCTCCGAGGCGCTGCGCGGCGAAGGAGCAGTGCTGCGCGACGCGGCGGGGGTGGCGTTCATGGCCGGGCGGCATCCGCTCGCCGACCTGGCTGCGCGCGACGTCGTGGCCCGCGAGATCCACGCCGTCCTGCAGCGCGACGGCGTCGACCACGTGCACCTCGACGCCACCGCGCTGGGCTCGGAGCTCCTGCGCCACCGGTTCCCGACGGTGCTCGCCGCCTGCGCAGCGGTCGGCGTCGATGCGACCCGGGAGCCGATCCCGGTTGCCCCGGCGCAGCACTTCCTCTGCGGTGGGGTGGCCACCGACCGGTGGGGAGCGACCGACGTCCCCGGCCTGTACGCCGTGGGGGAGGTCGCCGCCACCGGCGTGCACGGGGCCAACCGGCTGGCGTCCAACAGCCTGCTGGAGGGCTTGGTCTTCGGCCGTCGGGTGGCGGCCCGGCTCACGCTCGAGCTCCCCGGTGCAGCCCGCGGCACCCTGCCGGCGGCACCGATCGCACGCGTCGTACCGAGGTCGGCGGACGTCGCCCGGGAGGTGCTCGGCCGCTACGCCGGGGTGCGGCGTAGCGGCGCCGGCCTCGCGGCCGGGCTGGCCGAGCTCGCCGCCCTGGAGCGTGCCGACGGCCTGCCCGCCCCGACCGAGTGGACCGTGGCCGGCGCGGTGCTAGCGGCTGCGGCCGCCCGTACTGAGAGCCGCGGCTGCCACTACCGGGACGACCATCCGCTGCGCAGCGAGTGGTGGCGCCGCTCGGTACATGTGCATCGGGCGGAGACCGGGCTGCCCGCGGTGGTCGTCGACGACGTGGCGAGCGCTGCATGACGCCGAGGACGGCCTCGTAGGCCGGGCAGTCGGCCGGGCAGTCGGCCGGGCAGTGCGACTTAACGGGAGGAGCGACCGCCGTAGAACTCGACGGTGCACCCGAGGCTGCGACACTGTCTGCCCGCTGGTGGGGGAGTCACGGTCGATGCCGGATCTCTATGACCAGAAATACCTGGCCGGCGTGCAACTGCCCGGGCGCTAGCCGCCGGGTGGCGCCGGAAGCGCGACTTGTGCGGCAGAACGAGCCACGGGCGGCTCGTTCTGCCGCACAAGTCCGTAGACCTGCTCCTCAACCGCGGGCGATGTTGGCTGGCTGGGCCGGACGCCGAGGGTTGCCTGCGATTTGCAGCGTTGGTCACGACCGGCCCGTTCGAATAGCTGCGGAATAGCGGAATAGCGGAAGTGGGCTATCCATTTGACTGCCACCTCGCGAGTGCTCAAGTCCCTGACCAGCACCGTTGGCTTCCGGGGGTGGGTCGCCGTGTGCGGGAGTGGCAATG
>JADGOU010000430.1 GCA_017882835.1 Frankiaceae bacterium
GCCGCAGCCGAGTGCGGATGCGGGGGCGAATGCGGCTGTGGTCATCAACACCCGTCCGATCTCGACGCACCGTGGGAGGACCCAGCGCGATGACCACCTATGGCATCTCCGAAAGTGTGAAGGAGCCGGCGCTCGAGACCCTGCGACGGTGGGAGACGGCAGGCGGGCACTGGCAGGTTTTGTCCCGTAGCCCGTCCGGACTTGTCGTAGCGCTGCTGCGCTGCGACGGTGGCGAGGAGGCGCACCGTTTCACCAGCCCCGACCCTGCCCTGGCGGCATACATCGGCGACCGCGAGACAAACGAGCCATGAACCCCATGGCTAACTGTCAGCCATCGCGTTCCACGACGCCCAAAGGCAAGCTCGTGGACTTCGCCGGGGGGCATGCTCACCCAAGAGCAACTCCAGCACACATCAGAAACCAACTACGGTGTCGACGTCATAGCGGACGACGCATCCGAGCTCGCCGCCCCTGTCATTCTGCTCATTCCGCGCGGCACTTGAGGCCAGCAGTACTGCACCTCGATCGATAGCCGGTGCTGCTCACCCCGAGGCTTGGCTCCGATAAGTCCGGTCTCCGTTCCCCCCAACTGCGTGGCGTCTAAACTCGGGCGATGCCTGATCGAAGTCCTGCGGCGCAACGCCGACGGAGCGAAGAGCAGCAGGTACGCCGACGTCCCCGTGAACCAGGCTGGGTACCGAATCAACACGGGGCCTGGGCGATGCTCATAGTGCCGTTCGCCGCCGGCCGTTGATCGGGTTCCCGCACGGGGTCCGGCCCTATCGGGACAGCCGGCCCAGGATCGCGGCCGCGGCGGGCGCTTGACCTCGGGGTACTCCTCGGTCTCGAGCTTGCGGAACATCGTCGCGAACGTGACGCCGAAACCGCCGACGGGCGCGAACAACTCCGAGAGGAAGCTCGCCTTCTTCTGCTCGTCAGCCACGAGTGGCCTCCTGACCAGTTAGTCCTGGGTGGTCAGCTGAGCCGAACATGGTGACCATCGGGCCCATCGGGATGATCGAGAAGGACACGAACGCCATGGCGCCCGCGATGATCGGCGCGAGCAGGAACACGACCTTGTCCGCGTTCTTGGGGATCAGGTCTTCCTTGAGCGCAAGCTTCACACCGTCAGCGAGGGTCTGCAGCAGCCCGAATGGACCGGTGCGGTTCGGCCCGGGGCGCTGCTGCATGCGGCCGATCACCCGACGCTCGAACCAGATGACGACCAGCGTGTTGACCATCAGGAAGGCGAAGACGAACAGCGCCTTGACCAGCGAGAGCCACCAAGGGGTGTCGCTGAAGTCCGCCGCCGGGTTGTCGATGGAGACAAGCGAAGTGATCAGGCTCATGGCGCACCGCCAGTGGTCAGGGAGACTACGGCGCCGGCATCGACGCCCAGCGCCGACCGCACCGCGGATCCGGGAGAGTTGGTTGGCAGCCAGATGACGTGGTCCGCCATGTCCGTGATCGTCAGCGGCGCGGTGATGGATCCCGAGCTGGTGCTGACCCGCACGGTGTCGCCGTCGGCCAGACCGATCGTTGCCGCGGTCTTGGCCGAGAGCAGCGCCCGGGCCTTGGGTGCGGTGCCGGCCAGGAACGGTTCACCGTCCTGCATCCGGCCGGAGTCCAGGAGATGGTGCCAGGTGGCGAGCACAGCCTGTCCGGCATCCAGCGACGGAACCTCGACCGCCTCGACCACCGGCGCAGGTGCGCGGGCACCGGTCCACGGACCGAGGGCGCGCATGTCGGCACGGGCTGCTTCCAGCGTGCGAACTCCGAGGAGCTCGCCCATCTCGGCGGCCAGCAGGTCCAGCACCCGATGATCACTCATGGCACTGGTCGTCAGCGCCGCCTCGAAGGACCGGACCCGGCCCTCCCAGTTGACGAAGGTGCCGGCCTTCTCCTGGTGGGCGGCCACCGGCAGCACGACATCTGCGACGTCGGTGACCGCGCTCTCGCGAATCTCCAGGGAGACCACGAACGACCGGGTCTGCGCGTCGAGCAGGTCACCAGCGCCGATCAGGTCCGCCGGGTCGACGCCGCCGACCAGCAGGCCGCCGAGGCCGCCTGAGTTGGCCGCCGCGATGATGGCCGAGGTGTCCCGCCCGACCTGGTCAGGCAGGCCGACGACATCCCACGCTTCACCGACCTCGGCCCGAGCCCGGGGATCCGTGACGGGACGGCCACCCGGAAGCAGGTTGGGCAGTGCGCCGCTCTCGAGCGCGCCACGCTCTCCTGCGCGCCGGGGAATCCACGCCAGCTTGGCGCCGGTGGACGAGGCCAGGGCCGCAGCGCCGGACAAGCCGCCGGGGACGGTCGCGAGTCGCTCGCCCACGAGAATCACGGCGTCGCCGGTCGCGAGAGCGGCTGACGCTGCCGCGACGGCCGCCATGGTCGGACCACCTGCGGCCTTGACCAGCTTGGCGCCCTCGACCAGCGCCTGCAGAACCTCGGCTTCGGTGCCAGGGGCGGCGGTGATCACGGTGCCACCGAGCTTGTCCAGACCGCGCGACGCGAGGGGCGCGACCGCGAATACAGCGGTGCGGTGCTTGCGAACGGCCTTGCGCAGTCGCAGGAACACGATCGGCGACTCGTCCTCGGGCTCGAAGCCCACCAGCAGCACCGTCTTGGCGGTTTCGATCTCGGCATAGGTCACAGACCCGCCGGGAGCAGCTGACGGGACGGTGGACACGACGTTGCTAGCCAGGAACTCGGCCTCCTCGACGGAGTGCGGCCGGGCACGGAAGTCGATGTCGTTGGTCTGCAACGCTATTCGGGCGAACTTGCTGTAGGCGTAGGCGTCCTCGCCGGTAACCCGTCCACCGACCAGCACGCCGACACCCTTGGCATCACGGGCCGCG
>JADGOU010000431.1 GCA_017882835.1 Frankiaceae bacterium
CCGGCGGTGGCCGGGCCGGTGAACCGTGAACCTCAGCACGCTTCCCTCCGGGTCGCGTAGTTGGAATCCCCGTCCTTTCAGGGCGGGGAGGATGTCAAGACCGCAGTGTTCCATCCGGCTCGGCTCCGGCTGGGCACCACCGGCCGGGTGGCCAAGGCCGGCCGGCGGCTCGCCCGGCTCAGTGCCAGAAGTGCCGGGTGCCGGTGAAGTACAGGGCGATGCCGGCGGCCTGCGCGGCGGCAACGACATCGTTGTCGCGCACCGACCCGCCCGGCTCCACCACCGCGCGCACCCCCGCATCGGCCAGCACCTGCAGCCCGTCGGGGAACGGGAAGTAGGCGTCGCTGGCTGCGACCGCCCCCCCGGCCCGACCCCCGGCGCGATCGACAGCCAACCGAGCCGCGTCGACCCGGTTGACCTGCCCCATCCCGACTCCCACGGTGGCCCGGTCGGCCGCCAGCAGAATCGCGTTGCTCTTGACCGCCCGGCACGCCCGCCAGGCGAACGCCAAGTCGGCCAGGGTGGCCGGGTCGACGTCGGTCCCGGTGCGCCGCACCCAGGTCGCCGGGTCGTCGTCCGCCCGGAAGCGGTCCGCCTCCTGAATCAGCAGGCCGCCGGTCACCTGCCGGAACTCGGCCTGCGGGCCGGTTGACGGGGCCGGGCAGACCAGCAGCCGGATGGACGGCTTGCGGGCGAGCACGGCGACGGCGTCGTCGTCGTACGCCGGGGCGACCACGACCTCGGTAAAGACCGCGCTGATCTGCTCGGCCAGCGCCAGCGACACCCGCCGGTTGGCGGCGATCACGCCGCCGAAGGCCGAGACCGGGTCGCAGGCGTGCGCCTTGCGGTGCGCCGCCGCGACGTCTTCGCCGACCGCGATCCCGCACGGGTTGGCGTGCTTGACGATCGACACGCAGGGCTCGCTGAAGTCGTGCACCGCCCGGCGGGCGGCGTCGGTGTCGACGTAGTTGTTGTAGGACATGTCCTTGCCGTGCAGCTGCCGGGCCTGGGCGAGCCCGGGTACGCCGTCCGGCGCGGCGTAGAGGGCGGCACGCTGGTGCGGGTTCTCGCCGTAGCGCAGTACGGCCCGACGGGCGTAGACGACGGCGGCGAAGTCCGGGAACCCAGAGTCGGTGGCGGTCTGGTCCGGGGCGTATCCGGCGGCGAACCAGGACGCCACCGCGACGTCGTACGCCGCGGTGTGGGCGAAGGCCCGGGCGGCCAGCCGCCGGCGCTGCTCCAGCGTGTAGCCGCCCGCGGCCACCGCCGCCAGCACCTGACCGTAGGCCGTCGGGTCCACCACGACGGCGACCGAGGCGTGGTTCTTCGCGGCCGCCCGGATGATCGCAGGGCCACCGATGTCGATCTGCTCGACGCACTCCTCCGGGGTGATGCCGGGGGTGGCCGCGGTCTGCCGGAACGGGTAGAGGTTGACCACGGCAAGCTCGAACGGCGCGATGTCGAGCTCGCGCAGCTGCTCGTCGTGCTCCGCTCGCCGGCGGTCGGCCAGCAGGCCGGCGTGCACCCGTGGGTGCAGCGTCTTGACCCTGCCATCCAGGCACTCCGGGAATCCGGTGAGTTCGGTGACCGGCGTAACGGCGACGCCGGCATCCTGCAGACAGGCGGCGGTGGAGCCGGTAGAGACGATCTCGATGCCCGCGGCCGCCAGCCCCAGGCCCATTTCGGCCAGACCGCTCTTGTCGTACACGCTCACCAGCGCGCGCCGAATCGGTTGCTGGGTCACCGACACACCACCTTCCGGTTGCCCGAGCCGACGGTGCGGTCCCAACCGGCCCGCGCGATCCGCCCGACCACCTCGACGTACAGGTCGCGTTCGACGGCCTGAATCCGGCGGTGCAAGGACCGCTCGTCGTCGTCGTCGAGGACCGGGACGGCGGCCTGGGCCAGCAGCGGGCCGGTGTCCAGGCCCTCGTCCACCACGTGCACGGACACGCCGGAGACCTTGACGCCGTAGGCGAGGGCATCCCGCACCGCGTGCGCTCCGGGAAAAGCCGGCAGCAGTGCCGGGTGCGTGTTGACGATGTGGAAACGCTGCACCACGTCCGCGCCGAGCAGCCTCATGTAACCGGCGCAGACCACCAGGTGGGGCTCGTGGCCGGCAATCGCGGCCGCGGTCCGGCGGTCGAACTCGGCCCGGTCGACGCAGTCCTCCAGCCGAACCACGAAGGTCGCGACGCCGGCTTTCCGGGCGCGCTCCAACGCGCGGATGCCGGCGCGGTCGGCCCCGACGGCGACCACGGCCGCGCCGTACGCCGGGTCAGCACAGGCGTCCAGCAGGGCCTGCAGGGTCGTGCCCTCGCCGGAGACGAGGACGACCAGCCGGGCGGTCAACGTGCCTCCTCCCGCAGCCGTGGCCCGGGCGGGGCTACCGGCACCACCGGGCGTCGGCGACTCTACCGAGCCGGCCCGACGGTCGATTGGCCCCGCCACGGCGGCCAAGACTTGACCCACAGTGCCCGCACAGACACGATCATTGTGCCGCCGGACGGTCGACGGCCGGGCGAGCGAGAAGGGCTTGCGGCGTTGCAGCAGGAATGCGTGGCTCGGCTCGGCTATCCGGCTCGCCGGCCTGACCTGCCGGCCCGCCCGGTCGGTCGATCCCTGGTGCTGACAACGGTTCGCTTCCTGGCGCTGGGCACGGCAGCGGTGGTCCTGGCAGCACTGCACCTGCGGCGTCCGCTCCTGGTGTGCCCGTTTCGGACGCTGACCGGAATCCCGTGCCCAATGTGCGGCGGCACCACGGCAGCGATGCAAGTCGGTTCTGGGGAGTGGCTCGCCGCGGCGCGCACTGCTCCGGTCGTCCTCGCGACGGCGGCCGCGTTCATCATCGCCCCGCT
>JADGOU010000432.1 GCA_017882835.1 Frankiaceae bacterium
CACGCTGGCGACCCGGCTGATGGAGGACGGCACGCCGGTCGAGCAGATCGCCGATATCCTCGGTCACCAGTCCGTTCAGTCGACCGGCGTGTATCTGAACTCTCAGGAATTGCATCAGACGGGCGAGCTGAATACGGCACTCCGACAGTTGGCGGCCTGAAACACGTGTCGAGTTACCCGTTTGCGTGGGCTTCGCGCGTGTCATCTTGATCAGACGATCCCATCTGATGCACGATATGCCCATCCACTGGAGATGGGGGTTGTGTTGCGACAGGTTGGACTGGCGGGTGCGGCGGGCGCTGAGCTCGTTGATGGCGTACGGCAGCTGCGACCGGAGGAGGCGATGGTGGAGGCGATGCTGCGGGGCTGGCGGGCGCAGCAGATCGCGCGCGGGCTGCGGGCCTCGACCATTGACCCGCGTGAGGCGCTGGTGCATCGGTTCGTGGCGTTCACCAACGAGTTCCCGTGGCAGTGGGGACCGGGGCATGTGGACGAGTGGACGCTGACGCTGACCGCGGAGCATCATCTTGCCCCGGCGACGATCCGTGGCTACCAGACCGATCTTCGACTGTTCAGCGAGTACCTCACCGACTCGCGCTACGGCTGGGTGGCTGCGTGTGAGGAGGCGTTCGGTGATTTCCCGGTGCCGATCTGTCATGAGTGGAACACGATCGCGCACCTGAACGACTATGAGGGCAGCCCGGAAGCTCGACCGCTCAGTCGTGAGGAGTTGCAGCGGTTCCTGGACTACGCCGACGATCAGGTCGAGCGGGCCGCGCGCAGCAAACGCAAGGGTGCGTTGGCGGCTTACCGCGACGCCACGCTGTTCAAGGTGGTCTACGGCTGGGGGCTGAGGCGCACCGAGACCTCGAAGCTGGACCTGACCGACTGGGGCCGCAACCCTGCGGCGGCGGAGTTCGGCAGGTTCGGGATGCTGCATGTGCGCTACGGCAAGGCCGTGCGTGGGCAGCCGCCACGGCGGCGCAACGTCGCCTCGGTGATGGGCTGGGCGGTGGACGCGGTCACCGACTACGTCGAGAACATCCGGCCCCGTTTCGGTGTCGTGGATCATCCGGCGTTGTGGCTGACCGAGCGGGGCGGGCGGATCAAACCGGCGGAGATCAACGCCCGGTTCGTCGCCTACCGTGACGCGCTTGGTCTGTCGAGGGATCTGTCGCCCCATTCGCTGAGGCATTCGTATATCACCCACCTGACCGAAGATGGGGCGGACCGCCGTTTCCTGCAGGAGCAGGTTGGGCATCGGTGTGACACGTCGACGGCGATCTATACCCACGTCAGTTCCGATTTCATGAACACCGCGCTGCGTAAGGCGATTGGCCCGGCCCTGCACGCCCCGGCCGAACAACCCTCGACCGAACAACGGGAACGACGGTAAGGAGACCTGATGGTACGCAAGCTCGACTACCGCTGGCATCTGCGGCAGGTGATGGCCGACCGGGACATGTTTGCCACCACGGACCTGATCCCACCGCTGCTCGCACGCGGGATCCGGCTGTCCTCCAGCCAGGTCTACCGGCTGGTTGTTGATCGACCCGAACGACTCAGCCTGAAGATCCTGATGGCCCTGTGCGACATCCTGGACTGCTCGATGACTGAGCTGATCGAACCGGTCGCTGCCGGCGCCCTGGCCCGCAAGACCAAGACGGCCGGTGGCACGGAAGCGGGGGTGGGTGATCTGCGGCCCAAGCGTGCCCGCATCACCGTGGCCGGCCGGTAGCCGGTGGCCGCCTCGACGCCCGAGGTGCTCACCGATCCGGTCGCCGTCATCGTCGATCTGGTGACCGACCTCACGCCGGGCCTGGGCCGGGCTGGTATCACCGAGATCGTGGTCGGGGTGGGCGGTGGGCGGGTCAAACGCCGACGCCTCGCGCAGGCCCTGCTGGATCGGCCGGCGGTCCTGACCGACGGGCGGTCTCCCGCGCCACGGATCGTCGGCGATCTGCTGATCGCGCTGCGCAACGCCGACGTGATGAGTGTGTCGTCGCCGGTCTGCACCGAATGCGGCAAGGCGCTGCGCACGCTGCAACGCCGCGGCCAGGACTGGTACTGCGGAGTATGCGGCCCCACACGTGTGCCATGCACGGGCTGTGGAAAGACCCGACGGATCGCCCGCCGCGACCGGGCGGGACAACCGCTGTGTCACCTCTGCTGGAGCGACGACAGCGACGAGGTGATGCAGATCCTGGCCCAGCTCATCGGCGAGATCGAGCCCAGCCTGCCGGCCGAGACGATCACCAGTGCGGTGCGAGCCGCTGGCAGGGCCGGCCAGCGCCACCGGCTGGCGTGGGCACTGACCGATCATCCCGAGCTGCTCACCGGGTCGGGAGCCCAGGCACCGATCCCCGCAGTGCTGCGGCTGATCGGCTCGCTGGCCGACGCAGGGGCCCAGCACATCGTGCGGCCCGCATGCCCGCACTGCCGGCGGACCATCACCTTGTTCAAGCGGCTGGAGGGAACCTGGCTCTGCCGCAACTGTGTCGCCAAGTCCCGCGCCGTGACCTGCTCGCGGTGCGGCGCGCACCGCGAAGCGGCGGCCCGCGACGAGCACGGCGAACCGTTGTGTCCCCACTGTCTGATCACCGATCCGGTGAACCTGGAAACCTGCACGGGCTGCGGACGGCGCCGCTCGGTGAGCGTCCGGACACCGGGCGGTCCCCTGTGTGGCTCGTGTCGGCCGGTGGCGACGATGACCTGCTCGATCTGCGGCCGCCTCGCGCCCGCAGTGATCTCCAAGCTCACCGGACAACCCTGCTGTCATGCCTGTTTGCAGCGGCGAGCACGCTGCACCGGCTGCGGTGTCGTCAAACCCATCCGTAGCGGCACAC
>JADGOU010000433.1 GCA_017882835.1 Frankiaceae bacterium
TCGGCACCGTCATCCTCATCGAGTCCGGCGTCACCGCCCGACTCTTGTAGCCGAGGACAGCTACATCGCCCCTGGTGACTCGTTCCTTACCGACACCCCTGATTGGCGCCGCTGTGCGCGGGCGTCTCCGCATCGAACTCCGTGCGCACCGTCAGGGACCAGATTCGCTCCGCTGGCACCCCTCAGCGCTCGATACCGGAATTCCCGCCGCGGCGGCTCGGGCTCCCGGTAGGCATCGCGAGGACGGCCTCGCAACTTGGGCTCCGGCGCCGGCCAGGAGTACTCCGGGTCCGCCCCCTCCCGTTTGTCGTCGTGGACCGGAGCTGGCCGCCGGGCCCCCCGATATCGCTCGGCGATGCGCCGGGCGGTTGTGCGGGCGGCACCGGGACGGCCCCGCTCGCCGCTGTCCTGGGTGCTGCCGCGACCCGGCTGCGAGCGGCGCGGTAGCTGCCCCAAGTCATCGAGCACCGGGCGGTCATCGGCGGCCACGGAGGTGGCCTGCGCCTGCTCGGCGAGCCGGGTGGCCACTCGGCGCAGCCGGTCGAGGTCCCCGCGAGCTTGGTCCAGCGTTCATGCTGCGTGACCCCGTCGCCGGCCAGCACCTGGCTGTCCTGGCCCCGTTGGTCGCCAGCTGGGGCACCCTTCCTCTTAAGTTCGGGGCGGCGACACGCCTGCCCGGCCCGCACGCCGCCGCCGCGGGCGACCCGGTGCGGCGGCGAGGCGAGAAGGACCGCACGGCTTACCCGCTGGGCCGGTGCGGTCGGGAGGGCGGGTGAGAAGGCTTCCCCGCCGCGACGGGGGGAGGCGCGGCTGGGAAGCTCAAGCCGGAACGTTACAACTGCGCGCTACTGCGCTGGACCGCGACACTCCGCTGAGACCCCACCGGCCCACCGGTTGGGTACGTGTCGCCGCCCAGGGTGAAGCGGTGTCCCTTCGGGGTCTGAAACCGTCTACCGCAGGACGGCAACGGCCGCCCGGCTGGGACGGTCACCCGGGCACGGCGACGAGCCGGTGAGCTGTCGTCGTGGCCCGATAACTTCCCCCCTTATCGAGCCACGAAGGGCGGCGGGCGGGGAGGCCACTCCGCGACTCGCTCGCTGAGCTGGAGTCAGCTGATTCCGCGGGCGCCTGTCGCTAGCGTCCCGGTACACGTCGCCTGACAGCGGGGGAGCGGCGATGGTCACCTCGAAGTCCAGCTGGCTCGGGTGGTTCCGAGGACTGCCGCGCGCCTCGGTGCTCGTGTTCTGCACCGTCGCTCTGGCCGCCGTGCAGTCCGTGTTGGCAGCGCTCGGTGCCGCGGCGGCAATCCGCATCGGCGCGGCGGTCGTCATCGCCGCGGTGGCCGCAGCCTCGGAGCTCAACAAGCTGCACGCCCGCCGCCTCGAGGAGCACGAGGCCGAGCTGCAGGCGCAGCAGGAGCGGGAGGCGGCCGAGGCCGAGTGGCTTCGCCAGGCACAGATCTGCCTGCGGGTTTGGCCGGCGCCGCGAGCGGATGAGGTCGACCCCTACGTGTTGGGAGTGGTGCCGTCTCCGCTCGCGGACCGGTACGCCCAGGCCGGCCAGCGGCTGCCTCTCTACGTCGACCGCGACCGAGATGCGCTGGCGCGCGAGCGGCTGCGCGCGCAGGGTCTGCTGTTGCTCATCGGCGCCCCCGCCAGCGGCGTCACCCGGACCGCCTACGAGGTGGCCTGTGGCGGCGGCACCCGGCGCGTGGTGCTCGCCCCGGTGGCGCCGCAGGGACTGCGCCAGGTCCTGGACGACCTCGACGTCTTGTCCCGGCTGGAGCCGCCGGTGCGGCTCATCCTCTGGCTGGACCGAGTGGACACCTTCGCTCCCGGTGGCATCACGGCCGAGCTGCTGCGCCGCTGCCGGCAGCGCTCGCCCGGGCTGTGGGTCGTCGCCACGATCTCCACCACCCGCTACAAGACCTGGGCCACCGAGGAGGCTTCGGTCGCGGCCGAGTTCGGCGAGCCGGTCACGTTGGAGCGGCTGCCCTCGCCCAGCGAGCTGGACCGGGCCCAGGCGACCTATCCCGACGTGGATTTCAGCGAAGGCATCGCGGCGGCGTTCACCGCAGTTGGAGCGCTGCTCGTCCGGTTGCGCGCCGGCGACGGCGACTGTCCCTACGAGTCACCTGGCGGGGACTGTCCGGTCGCCCGCGCCGTGGTCTCCCTGGCGACGGGCTGGGCGACCACCGGAACGTCGCGACCGCTGCCAGTCGCGCTGCTCGCCGGCCTCGTCCAGCAGCGCCTGGGCCGGGCCGAGGACCTTGACCACCGACACCTCGCCCGAGCGCTGGAATGGGCTTGCGCGCCAACGCTCCAGGGAGCGCGGCTCCTGCGTCCTGCGGTCCAGAACTCACGTGACGCCGTCCGCGCGCACCCCGAGGTGGCGGAGATCCGCGCTGCGGAGGAGCCACCGTCACCGGCGGTGTGGGCCGCCGTGCTCGACGAGGCGGTCACCGCCGACGACTCCGAGGCCATCGGCCGGATTGGCTTCCAAGCCCACGTCGCGGGCGAAGCCGGAACGGCCACCGCGGCGTGGGCACGCATCGTCCGCTTGGACGAACCCGGCGCGGGCTGGCTAGGCCGCGCCGCTGACTTCAGCCACACCCGCCGGGAGCCCCGCGCTGAGATTCCTCCAGGGCAGCGTCTGCTCGAGCTGGCCGAGGCTGCGTACGGCCCCGACCACGTCGAGGTCGCCGGCACCCTGACCAACCTCGGCGCCGCCTGGCGTGACCTGGGGAAGCCGGAGAAGGCCCGCGACCTGTTCGAACGGGCGCTGCGGATCCTCGAGCGGGCGTACGGCCCCGACCACGTCGAGGTCGCCGGCACCCTGACCAACC
>JADGOU010000434.1 GCA_017882835.1 Frankiaceae bacterium
AGCAGCACCTCGCCGTCGGCGGCGATCCGCACCGCGGTGCCGGGAATCGGCTGCCCCACCGTACCGACGCGGACCGCCCGCGGCAGGTTCAGCGTGCTGGCGGCGGTGCTCTCGGTCAGCCCGTAGCCCTCCAGCACGACCACCCCGGCGCCGCGGAAGAAGTGCCCCAGCTGCTCGGCCAACGGGCCACCGCCGGTGACCGCCCAGCGCACGCCCCCGAGCTCGGCCCGCAGTCGGCGGTAGACCACCCGGTCGGCCGCGAGCTGTTGGACCCGGGTGGCCAGCTGCACCCGGCCGCGCTGCTGCTGCCGGCTGGCCCGAACGGCGACCCGGTCGGCCCAGGTGAAGATCCGGTCCCGGCCCTGGTCGTGGGCCTGCGCATGCGCGCCGGCATACGCCTTCTCGAACACCCGGGGTACCGCCAACACCAGGGTCGGCTGGAAGGCCTTGAGCTCGGCGCTCAGCGCGCGCACCGTCGGCAGATGGCCGAGCCGGACCCGGCGGTGCACGGCGCACAGCTGGATCAGCCGAGCCAGCACGTGCGCCAGCGGCAGAAACAGCAGGGTGGCGGCGGCCGGGGAGAAGATCTCGGCCACGCCGTCCGCGGCGGTGATGTTGGCGACGCTGTGCACGAAGTTGCCGTGCGTGAGCTGGCAGCCCTTGGGCCGCCCGGTCGTGCCCGAGGTGTAGACGATGGTGGCCAGGGTGGTGTGGTCCATGTCGGCCCGGCGCTGCGCCAGCGGCGCGGGCGACGCCGCGGCGCCGGAGGCCGCCAACTGGTCGAGGTTCCCGGCGTCGATCTGCCACACCTGCCGCACCGCGGGCACCTCGGGGCGCAAGCCCTCCACAATCGCCTGATGCGTCGCGGTTTCGACGATCGCCGCGATCGCACCGCTGTCGCGCAGGATCCAGGCGATCTGCTCC
Organism: Frankiaceae bacterium; assembly: GCA_017882835.1. Lineage (GTDB taxonomy): Bacteria > Actinomycetota > Actinomycetes > JADGOU01 > JADGOU01 > JADGOU01. Next base: position 925 of record JADGOU010000434.1, read on the forward strand.
GGGGACGAGGTCTCGTAGATGGGCACGGTGACCGCGCCCGCCGTCCAGATCGCGTAGTCGGCGAGCATCCATTCGTATCGGGTGTGCGCCAGCAGGGCGACCCGGTCTCCCGCCGCCACCCCGGCACCGAGTAATCCGCCGGCCAGCGCCCGGACTTGGGCGGCCAGCTGCGCGCAGGTCACCGGCGCCCAACCCGATGGCGTCCGCCGGCTGACGGCCACGTGGTCCGGCCACTGGGCCGCGTTGGCAGCCAGGTCGTCGATCAGTGTCGCGGCCAGCGGCACCGTAGCCACCGGCGGCACCGCGTACCCCTCCTGCACGGCTCGAACCCCGCTATCGCCCAGACCACCGACGGGCTCGGTGGGACGAGCCCACGATCGCAGCCGCGGTCCGCGCCGTCCGCAGTGGCCGCTCGACGGGCCGCGGCCCGCAGTCACCGGGCTGGACCCGGCACCGGCAGCGCCGGCCCTCGCCGGGTCACGGCCAAGTCCTTCTGGAACCTGCGCCGCCCGGCGCCCGCACATGGTGCGGCTGCCCGCCGCCCCGGTCGGGTGAGCGGGCCGGCGATCTCAGCCCGGACCCGGACTGGCCGAGTCAGCGGCACGGAGCCCGGCGGCGGGCGCACCGGGGGTAAGCGCCACCTCCACCCGGTACGCCCCGGAGCCGATCGAAGTCGCGGACACTTTGCCCAGGCGGCGCACCATGGCCAGGGCCGGAACGTTGTCCATGGCGATCTCGGCATCCAGCCGGGTCACCCCAACCGGCCGCAACGGCAGCAGGGCCTGCAGCAGCGCGGTAGCCACGCCGCGGCCCTGCCAGTCATCTACCACGCTCACGGCGATGTCGGCGGTGTCCAGCTGGTGTGGGTACCGAATCAGGCGGGCGACTCCGACCGGCCGCTCCGGCCGGTCGGCCGGAGCCAGCACCACCGCTACGTGGTCGCGGCCGTCGACCTCGTCCACCAGCCGATGCAGCATCTGCTCGCTCAACGCCGGTACGGCGAAGAGGAATCGGTGGTAGCGCGACTGCGGCGAGAACTTCTGGAAGCCGGCAAGCAGCAACTTCCGGTCGCCTGGAGCTCCGCCCGCCCGGACCACCATGGGCGTGCCGTCACGCAGCACCACCGCTCGCGGCAGCGGGCCGGGTGCTGGGCTGGGCCGGCCCTCGTCCATCCCGCCAAGATATTGCGCCGGCGTCGACACGTCGCCGCCGCTGGTCACCGAGTGAGAAGTGTCGCGGGGCATCAGGCTGCCGGTGCCATCGGTGAGCCCAGCCCCGCGCGGCCAGCAGGTAGTGATCCTCGACCCCGGTCGTGGCACAAGTTGGGCACCGCGGCCGGGCGGCTTCTGCGGGGCGCTGGTGCGCCAGGCAGGACGAGGTCCAACCGGCTGGCGCGGTTGCTCGCGAGCTGGCCGGCATCGTCCCGACAGCGGGTGGCCCGAAGGCTGCAACGCGACCGTGGGTTGGGACGAGCTCGGTCCCGTTTCCAGCTGTCGACAACCGTCCTGCTGCCGGGCGTCGGTGCAGGGAACGCCTCATCCGCCTAACCTGGGTGCCGGTAAGAACGCTGTCACCAGCCACAAACGGGGGGCTGGCGGCGGTCCTTCCGGGGGATGAGCTGTGACGGACGCGGCGACCGCGACTCGGAACCGGCCCAGGTCGGTCGGCGCACCCTCAGGTGCGGGGTGCACGGCGCGCGGATGTTCGTTCGAGTGGGGGCCGACGAGAATGGCTGACGCCGGAGGGAGGGTCAGCTTTGGGTGCGCGGGGTGCGGATCCAGTTCGTGAAGGGCAGTTGACCTTCACCGGCAGCCCGTAAGCCGATCCACTTGCGGACGATTCAGTCGGCCAGGAAATCTGCGGTCGAGCGACCCTTGACGCCGGTAGCAGGAAGCGGAGCCAGCCGGCACGCCGCGCCGCC
>JADGOU010000069.1 GCA_017882835.1 Frankiaceae bacterium
GCCATCGCGGTGCCGGGGGCCATCGCGGTGCCGGGGGCCATCGCGGTGCCGGGGGCCATCGCGGTGCCGGGGGCCATCGCGGTGCCGGGGGCCATCGCGTCCACAATTCGGGCCAGGTCGTCGACGGAAGCAAACTCCACCACGATGCGTCCTTTCGACCGCCCCAGCTCCACCTTGACCCGGGTGTCGAACCGGTCGGACAACCGGCCTGCGAGATCATCCAGGACAACGGCAGGGCGTCGCGGTCGTCGCGCCGCGGCGGGACGGTCGCGAACGGATACCGCCTCCTCGACGGCCCGCACGCTCAGGCCCTCCGCGACGATGCGGCTAGCCAACGCTTCCTGCTCAGCCGGATCGGGCACGGCGAGCAGTGCGCGCGCGTGCCCGGCTGATATCACCCCCGCTGCGACCCGGCGTTGCACGGCCGGCGGCAGTTGTAGTAGCCGGAGGGTGTTCGTGACGTGAGAACGGGACCGCCCCACCCGGGTGGCCAACTCCTCATGGGTGGCGTGAAAGTCCTCCAACAGCTGCCCATACGCCGCGGCCTCCTCGAGCGGGTTGAGCTGTTCGCGATGGAGGTTCTCGATCAACGCGTCCCGAAGCAAGGCATCGTCGGGCACCATGCGGATGACGGCCGGCACCGTTGCCAGTCCGGCGGATTGGGCGGCACGCCACCGCCGCTCGCCCATCACCAGCTCATATCCGCCGGCCATCGGCCGCACGATGACCGGCTGCAGTAGCCCCACCGCCCGGATGGACGCCACCAGGTCCGCCAGCGTCGTCGGGTCGAAGTGCTGGCGCGGCTGCCGGGGGTTCGGGGTGATCTCGGCTACCGGGATGTCGGCGAACTGGGGTTCTGAGCCCAGCGGCAGACGGCGGTCAACATCACCGCCGGCTGCCGGTGGCGCGGGCGTCGACCACGGCGTACCAACCGGTTCTGCCACAGTAGGGATCAAGGCTCCCAGGCCACGCCCCAACCCACCTCGCCGTGCATTCACCGCGCGCCCTCCGTCCGGAACAGCCGCCGACTAACCGCCCTCGGCTCGGCCGCGTGCCGCCAGTTCCACCGCGGCCGCACGGTAGATGCCTGCACCCCTCGAGCCGGGGTCGTAGGTCACAACTGACTGACCATAACTAGGGGCCTCGGAGATTCGGACGCTTCGCGGCACGACACTCCGGAGCACCACATCGCCGAAGTGGGCGCGGACCTCCTCGGCAACCTGCTCCGAGAGGCGGGTGCGGGCGTCGAACATGGTTAGTAGGACCGCGCTGATGCGCAGGTCTGCATTCAGGTGGGTACGGATCAGGTCGATGTTGCTGAGCAACTGACCGAGCCCTTCCAGGGCGTAGTACTCACACTGGATCGGGATCACGATCTCGTCTGCCGCTACCAGGGCGTTCACGGTCAGCAAGCCAAGTGACGGTGGGCAGTCCAGAAAGATGTAGTCGTAGTCGTCGCGGACGGAGGTCAACGCGCGCCGCAGCCGCGACTCGCGCGCGACGACGGAAACGAGTTCAATTTCCGCCCCAGCCAGGTCGATGGTGGCGGGGACGCAATCAAGTCCAGGCACGCTGGCTGCCGGTCGAATGACCGTGCGTATCGGCACGCCGTCGATAAGAGCCTCGTACGTCGAGGGGACCCCACTGCGGTGATCGACACCCATCGCCGTCGACGCGTTTCCCTGCGGGTCAAGGTCGACGAGCAGGACGGCTGAGCCGCTCAAGGCCAGCCCTGCTGCCAAGTTGACCACCGAAGTGGTCTTTCCGACGCCGCCTTTTTGGTTGGCGACGGCAATGACTCGACCGCCATCGTCCCCGCGGGTTTCACGTGAAACTGGACCTGGCGGGGCGGTCGGGTTGGCTTCGTCCGTCACAACCTGCTCGGCGCCGGGGCCGGTTTCACGTGAAACCGCAGGAGAGGAACTGGCACCGTCACCGCCGGGTACCGGCCATCCCAGGCCCGCAGGATGGCTCTGCCGCGGCTTGGCCCATGACGACGCCCGACCGGTTGCGGTGGCGGCGTTCGCCCAGCCCAACCCGGTCGAGGCCATCGCCAGCCGACGGTCGTCGCCATCCTGGCTCATCGAGCTGTCGTCTCCTCATCCCGCGATCAGTACCCCGCGATCGCGATTCACGGACGGCGCGGGGGCGTCGTGACCGCAACGACGGTTGCTGGGTGGCGCAACCAAGCTCGCCCACAGTGTCGAACTTCTCCCCGCGCGCCAGCGGCGGCCAGCTCCGTGGCACTGGCGGCCAGCTCGGCCGTGCCTGCGGCGCCCTTGAGCGCCAGCAGCGAGCCGCCGGGCTGAAGCAACGGCAACGAAAGCGTGAGCAGCCTAGGCAAGGGGGCGACGGCGCGCGCCAACGCGACGTCGAATCGACGGCCGGTCAACTGTTCGGCTCGGGTCTGCACCACCTCGACTCGATCGAGTCTCAGCGCGGCGACGCACTCGTGCAAGAAGGCTGTTCGCCGCCGCATCGGCTCGATCAACACCATGTCAAGGTCGGGCCGAAGCAGCGCGACCACAATACCGGGGAGCCCCGCCCCGGATCCCAGGTCTGCCACGCTGGCGGCGTCGGGCACGAGTTCGGCCACAGCGGCGCAATTGAGGAGATGGCGGGCCCAGATCCGGGCGCCCTCGCGTGGACCCAAGATTCCTCGGTCCACCGCGGTGGTGGACAGCAGCTCGGCGTACCGGCGGGCGAGCGGCAAGGCGGACCCGAAGGCCATCAGGGCGACCGGCGGGGGCGACTCGACGGTCCGCGCCGCGGTTGACCCGGGTGGCGCTACCGAGCTCAGAGGCTCACGTGGGGACAATGACGACGTACCGGTCGGGCTCAACCCCTTCTGACTCGCTCCGCACGCCGTCGATCCCGGCGACCGCATCGTGCACCACTTTGCGCTCGAACGGGTTCATGGGGGCGAGCGAAGCGGGTTCGGCCGCGGTCAACACCTCGCGGGCCACCTTCGTCCCCAGCCGCGTGAGGTCGGCCCGGCGGCGCGCCCGATAGCCGCCGATGTCGAGCATGAGTCGGCTGCGGACCCCGGTCTGCTGCTGTACGGCGAGCCGAGTGAGCTCCTGCAAGGCATCCAGCGTTGCCCCGTTCGAGCCAACCAGCTTGGTCAACCGATCACCGACGATCGCCACGACCGCTCGGTCGCCCTGGACGTCCATGTCCAGGTCCCCGTCGTAGTCCACGATGTCGAGCAACCGCTCTAGGTAGTCGCCAGCAATGTCGCCTTCCTTGACCAACACAGCGTCTGGTCGATCAGTCAGGGATGCGATGGCTGCGCCTTCGCCGTTGGGCGGAGTTAACCCAGGCTCGCCCGGCGGTCGCAGCGGGTCGGTTCGATCGGGTGCCGCCTCGGTCACGCGGGGTTGTCCCTCCTGCCAGCCAGTACCTCGGCTGCACTGGTCGGTCGGGCTGCAATGGTCGGTCGGGCTGCAATGGCAAGGCTAGTGCCGACCGCCGCGACGCCCCTTGCGCTTCGTCCGGTTGGTGTTAGGTCGACCGCCGTTGCCGCGGGTGGGGTCCGGGCGACGGGGGGCTCCGGCACCACTCCCGGAAGTGGCGCGGCGTACCGGAGCAGCTCCGGCGGAGCCGGTCGGTTGCCCGGTTGGCGGTGGTGCTGCTGTCGGCGGTGGTGCTGCGGTCGGCGGTGTCGGCGTGGGTGGGTCTTGGGGCACTGTGCCGCGGCGCCCGAACCGGCCGAGCGAGAACGCCCCAGCAAGTCCACCAAAGTGGCCGTTGGCGGCGGGTTGGCCGTTGGCTGCCAACCCCGGCTTACCGTCTCCCCGACCGCGGTCCACCATGGGCCGTGCTCCCGGTCGCGTCGATGCCGCCGGTCGACCCGGACCAATGCTCGGTGCCGATCCGGCGAGCGCCGGTGGTGGTGGCATGCGTCGAATGACGAAGAACTGCTGCCCCATGCTCCACAGGTTTGTGGTCAGCCAGTACAGCAACACCCCGATCGGGAACTGGAACCCGAAAACGGCGAAGGAGAACGGCATGACGTAGAGCAGAACCTTCTGCGTCATCGCCTGCGTTGGGTCGACGGGTCCGGTCCGGCCCATCATCTGACGCTGGGTGAAGAAGGTGGTCAGACCCATCAGCACGATGAGGACGACCGACAGCGTCTTCACCGAAGTAGGTGAAGCCGCGAGCTGGTGCAGTAGCGACGTCGGTGAGCTGAAAGCGGCCGCAATGGGGGCGCCAAAAATCTTCGCGTGCGCGGCGTTGTCGACCTGCTCGGGAGTAAATCCGTACAGACCCGGTCCGTTCGGTCGGATGGTGCGCAGCACATGGAAAAGGGCGTAGAACACCGGCAGCTGCAAGATGAGGGGGAGGCAGCCGGCCACGGGGTTGGCGCCGTGCTCCTTGTACAGCGCCATCATTTCTTTGTTGAGTGTCTCGCGATCACCCTTGTGCTTTCCCTGCAGTTCCTTGACCCGCGGCTGCAGCGTCTGCATGGCCCGTTGCGCCCGGATCTGCTTGACGAACAGCGGGAAAAGCAACAGCCGGATAAGCACGGTCAGAAAGACGATGGAAAGTGCCCACCCCGGACCACTCTTCGGGTCGCTGAATACGACGCTCAGCCCGCTATGGATCACAAGGATGACCCGAGTGATGATCTCGTACAGCGGGTCTAACACTCAGTTGCTCCTGCCGAGGTTGAGACGGCGCCCGGACGTGCGCCTCGTGGCGGGTCGCCCAAGTCTGTCGTCGAGCTCAGCCGCAGTCGCGGCACCGGGTCGTAACCGCCAGGGTGAAAGGGGTGGCAGCGCACAAGCCGTCGGAGTGCCAGCCAGGTGCCGCGAATAGCACCGTACTCGGCGATGGCCTCGGCGGCATAGCTACTGCAGCTGGGCGCGAATCGACACCGCGGGCCGAGCATTGGACTGACCAAATGCCGATAAGCGGTGATCGTCCACAGTAGGAGCCGCGCGACCGGAGCCCGCCGATGGATCGTGCTCACGCGGCCGTCCGCAGCACTCGGCGTAGCGCCCGGTCCAAGTCGGCCCCCAACTGGTGCGCTGGTCGCAGCGCCGCGGCCGGCAATGCTCGGACCACAACCAGTGATCCGGACGGGACTGCGCCAACCCGCGTCCACCGGACTCCGACCAGGTGTCGTAGCTGGCGGCGGACGCGGTTGCGGACGACCGCACCTCCGACCCCGACCCCCACGACGAAGCCCACCCGTGGAGGCAACGACGCGGCCGAGTCACCCTCACCGGATGAGAGATCTGCGCTGTCGTCCGATGGCAGAAAATGCACGACTACGGCACCGGCGCCGGCGTGCCGGCCTTGCCGCACGACCACGGCGAACTCGGTGGACCGGCGAAGTCGGTTGGCAGCGGGAAGCACCGGAGCAGCCGCCGGCTCAGGCCGACAGCTCCCGGCGGCCCTTGGCCCGCCGGGCGGCCAGCACGGCCCGTCCTGCCCGAGTGCGCATCCGAAGCCGGAAGCCGTGAGTTTTCGCCCGACGGCGGTTGTTCGGCTGAAAAGTACGCTTACTCACGGTCAGGACTCCAACGGCACAGGCGGCGGCAGACTTCGCGGGCATTACAGCAACACGATTGTATCCGGGATGGCCGAGCACCGAAGCGGTCGAGCGGCGCAAGCCGACAACGGCCGACGCCCATCAGACGTTCCGGTGGTTCAACAGGCCGGCTGGCGGAGCGTGGACAGACTTAACCAGAGGGTACGGATGGTCCAAGACACGGTCCGCTCCTAGTGTACTCGGCTTCAGGCGGTCAGCTCGTCTCACCACCCCCCGTAGTCACGCGGTGACCATCCTGTATCTTTCAGCCTTGAAGCGTCCGCATCCTGCTGTTAGCGTCGCGGTCGCCGGCCCTCCCCCGCCACTGGTCGTGGCGCACGCGGCCCGCACCTGCCGGGCCATCTGACGGGCGCGTGTACCGGTGCGTCGTCTAGCGACGGCGTGACGCCGGCCTGCGGGCTCGGCTGTCTCGCCGTTGTGTGGCTGCGTGCACAGTCTGTGGATATTCATGTGGATGAAGGATCCCCGGCGCTGCTGCGACCTGGTCGACTGGCGACGAGCGGTTAGGGAAGTGGACGGGAGACATCCGGTGGCGGACGAAAACGTCGATCTCGACGAGGTGTGGCGGCGAGCTATCGCGAGCCTGTCCGAGGGCGCGATCAACGGCCAGGACCGGGCCTGGCTCAAGTTGTGCCGTCCGGTCGGTCTGGCTGATGAGACGGCCTTGTTGGGAGCGCCCAGCGAGTTCGTGCGCGACATCATCGAGGCGCGGCTGCTCCCGTTAATCGGAGCCGCCCTGTCGGCGCAGCTGAACCGCATCGTGTCGGTGGCGATGACCGTGCCGCACGACGGCGGTGCCGGGGCCGACGAGCTGGCGATGGTGGTGGACCTCACCGACCGAGCCGCTGGACGAGTAGGCGCCGGCCGGGTGCCCGACCCGCGACCGCACCACGCCGACGACGACGCGGCCTGGACGGCCACACCCACTCGCCCCGGGTTCGACCCCGGTGGTCATGCCGCCCGATCTAGTGAACCGGCCCGGTTGAATGCCCGCTACACTTTCGACACGTTCGTTATCGGGGACAGCAACCGGTTCGCCCATGCAGCCGCCTTTGCGGTCGCCGAAGCGCCAGCCAAGGCATACAACCCGCTGTTCATCTACGGCGACTCGGGGCTGGGCAAGACGCACTTGTTGCACGCCATCGGCCATTACGCGCAGCGGCTCTACCCCGGCATCCGGGTCCGCTATGTAAGTTCCGAGGAGTTCACGAACGACTTCATCAACTCGATCAGGGACGACAAGGCATCCGCCTTTCAACGTCGATATCGCGGTAATGACGTGCTCTTGGTGGACGATATCCAGTTCTTAGAGAACAAGGAACGAACTCAGGAGGAGTTCTTCCACACGTTTAATACCCTGCACAATGCCAACAAGCAGATCGTGATCAGCTCGGACCGCCCCCCGAAGCAGATCTCGACATTGGAAGACCGACTGCGTAACCGGTTCGAATGGGGCCTGATTACTGATGTGCAACCGCCGGACCTGGAAACCCGCATCGCAATTCTGCGAAAGAAAGCCGCTCAGGAGCGCTTAGGTGTCCCGCCGGAGGTGCTGGAGTACATCGCCAGCAAGATTCCCAGCAACATCCGCGAGCTTGAGGGCGCTTTGATTCGGGTGACCGCCTTCGCCAGCCTGAACGGCCAAGGCGTCGACCTGGCGCTGGCCGAGATCGTCCTAAAAGACCTCATTCCGGCGGAGGGTGGCCCGCAAATCACGGCTGCGACGATCATGGCCGCCACCGCAGAGTACTTCAGCGTCTCGATGGACGACCTGTGCGGTTCCTCCCGGACCCGGCTGTTGGCCAACGCCCGGCAGATCGCGATGTACCTGTGCCGGGAGTTGACGGACCTGTCGTTGCCGCGGATCGGACAGCTGTTCGGCGGTCGGGACCACACCACGGTGATGCACGCGGAGAGAAAGATCCGCAAGCAGATGAGCGAACGTCGGGTGACGTACAACCAGGTGACTGAGCTGACGAATCGGATCAAGAGCAGAGGTGCTCGTTGATGTGGCCGCCGAGCGACGTACCGGAGTCACGACAGGTTGCGAAACCCGGACAGACCGTACACAGGGTGTGGAAAAACCTGTGGAAATGTTCGAGCTAGCGGTGCACGGCTCGGTGGGCACTCCAGCGGTCCACGGCCGGCAACTAGGCGTCCACCGCTCAGGCACACCGCACTGGGGGTCGATATACGGCCTCCGACGTGCGGTTTTACACCTTGTCCACACCATCCACCGCGGCTACGACTCCGGTGATGGATTGGTAGGCAAAGAGCTTCAACGAACAGACTCGGGCTCCGTCAGAATGTGGGCAGCTGACCGACAGGGGGCCGCCAAGCCCGTCCTAGTGATCGGGAGGGGCGTTGAGCGATGAAGTTCCGCATGGATCGAGAGGCTCTGGCCGACGCCGTGGCGTGGACGGCCCGCAGCCTGCCGTCTCGACCCACAGTCCCGGTGCTGGCCGGCCTGTTGCTCACCGTCGACGGCGACACCCTGACGGTGTCCGGCTTCGACTACGAGGTCTCGGCTCGGGCTGAAATGGCGATCGACGCGGGCGACCCGGGGGCGGCGTTGGTGTCAGGGCGACTGTTGGCGGAGATCACTCGCAGCCTTCCGGCCCAGCCGGTGCAGTTCGCGACCGAGGGCACCCGCGTGGTGCTCACCTGCGGCACCACGCGGTTCGCGCTGCCTACCCTGCCGGTGGACGACTACCCGACCTTGCCGGCGATGCCCGAGCCTGCCGGATCCCTAGAAAGCGACGTCTTCGCGGCCGCGGTCGCCCAGGTGGCGCTGGCGGCCGGCCGGGACGACACCCTGCCCGTGCTCACCGGTGTGCGGCTAGAGATCGAGGGTGACGCGCTGACGCTGGCGGCCACCGACCGCTACCGGCTGGCCGTCCGCCAGCTGTCTTGGCAGCCGCTGCAGCCAGGCCTGAGCACGACGGCTCTGGTGCCGGCCCGCACGCTCGCCGACACCGCCAAGGCACTGGCGACCGGACCAGAGGTGGTCCTGTCGCTGGCGATCGGCACGGTGGGTGAAGGAATGATCGGGTTCACCGGTGCCGGCCGACGGACGACGACCCGGCTGCTCGACGGCGAGTTCCCGAAGTACCGCTCGCTGCTCCCGGTCGAGTCCCCGGCGTCCGCGCTGGTCACCGCCAACCATCTGGTGGAGGCCGTGAAACGCGTCGCGCTGGTGGCGCCACGCAGCAGCCCGATCCGGCTGTCGTTCGCGGCCGGAGAAGTCGTTCTGGAGGCCGGGGGCGGCGACGACGCCCAGGCTACTGAGTCGCTTGAGGCCAGCTATGAGGGCGAGCCGATGACGATTGCCTTCAACCCGGGTTACCTGCTCGACGGCCTGGGCGCCATCGACTCCGACGTCGCGCGACTGGCGTTGACGACCCCGGCCAAGCCGGCAGTGATCACTGGCAAGGAGCCGGAGTCGACCTACCGTTACCTGCTGATGCCGGTGCGGTTGGCTGGCTGAGGATCAGCGAGTCGCTGGCAGCAACCACTTCAGAACGGAGGATCGGCGTGCAGATCGGGATGGTCGGGCTCGGCAAGATGGGCGCCAACATGGCGGAGCGGCTGCGCCGGGCCGGGCACACGGTGATCGGGTTCGATCGGGCGCCGGAACACCGCGACGTGGCCACCCTGGAGGAGCTCATGGGCCGACTGAGCACTCCCCGGGTGGTCTGGGTGATGGTGCCCGCCGGCCAGCCGACGTACGACACGGTGGATGCGCTGCGAGAGCTGCTGGCCGCGGGCGATGTGATCGTCGACGGCGGCAACTCCCGCTACACCGATGACCAGCGGCATGCCGCGGACTGTGCCGAGAAGGGCGTCCGGTTTGTCGACGCCGGCGTGAGCGGTGGCGTCTGGGGACTGGAGAACGGCTACGCCCTGATGGTCGGCGGCGAGCCGGAGGCGGTGGCCGTCGTCCGGCCGATCTTCGATGCGCTCAAGCCGCCCGGGGACGCCGGCTTCGTGCACGCCGGGCGGGTCGGCGCCGGGCACTTCGCCAAGATGGTGCACAACGGCATCGAGTACGGCCTGATGCAGGCGTACGCCGAGGGCTGGGAGCTACTGACGGCCACCGACGTCGTCGACGATGTCCCGGGAGTCATCCAGTCCTGGACCCAAGGCACCGTGATCCGGTCTTGGCTGCTCGACCTGCTGGTTCGCGCCCTCGATGTTGACCCCGGGCTGGGCGAGCTGCGTGGCTACGCGCAGGATTCCGGGGAGGGCCGTTGGACCGTGCAGGCCGCGGTTGACCATGCCGTGCCGCTCCCGGTGATCACCGCGGCGCTGTACGCGCGCTTCGCCAGCCGGCAGGACGACTCACCGGCCATGAAGGTGGTGGCGGCGCTGCGCAACCAGTTCGGCGGCCACGCCGTCACTTCGGCGGCGGGCTCGGTTGAGCTGGGCGCCGACGCGCCGGGGGCCGACGTCGACCATGTCGCCGAGGCGAACGTCGCCCAGACCAAGCGCTGAGCGAGGACCCACCGAGGCCCCACCCATCGAGCCGAGACTTCGATCCGCGGTGTACGTCGCCCACCTGTCGCTGACGGACTTCCGCGGCTACGCGGCCTTGGAGCTGCCGTTGGAGTCGGGACCGAGCGTCTTCATCGGAGCAAACGGCGAGGGCAAGACCAACCTGCTCGAGGCGGTCGGGTACGCCGGGTCGCTGAGCAGCCACCGGGTCGCCGCCGACCTCCCGCTGGTGCGGGCGGGGGCCGACCGGGCCGTGGTCCGGGTGGCGGCCTCCCGGTCCGCGCGGTCCACGCTGGTGGAGATCGAGATCAACCCGGGCCGGGCGAACCGGGCTCGGCTGAACCGGGTGCCCGTGTCGCGGCCGCGAGAGGTGCTCGGCGTCTTGTCGGCGGTGATGTTCGCGCCGGAGGACCTGGCGTTGGTGAAGGGAGATCCGGCGGACCGACGCCGCTTCCTCGACGACCTGCTGGTGACCCGCGCTCCCCGCCTTGCCGGCGTACGGGCCGACTACGACCGGGTGCTCAAACAACGCAACGCTCTGCTCAAGTCTGCGAGCGCCGCCCGCCGCAGCGGGTCGGAGCTGGCCACGCTGGATGTCTGGGACACCCATCTGACCCGGTACGGCGTGGAGCTGCTGGCCGCCCGCCTCGACCTGGTCGACGCGATCCGACCGCTGGTGGCCAGCGCTTACGCCGCGGTGGCCGACGACGACGGCCGGACCGGGATGGAGTACCGCAGCTCGCTCGGCGCCGACC
>JADGOU010000435.1 GCA_017882835.1 Frankiaceae bacterium
AGGACCCGTGGACAGCTCACCCCACCTCACCCGGCGCCACCTCGTGCTGGGAGCAGGTGCCGGGGCTGGGGCCGTTGCCCTGGCGGCCTGCTCCGGGGGGTCTACCGGCGGCTCGGGTTATGGGGCGGGGGCCGGTGCGTCGAGCGGGTCGGCCTCGGGTGCCGGGTCCGCGGGATCGGGGACGGCGGCCGGCGGCGGCGCTGTCCTGGCGGCGCTGGCGGACATCCCCGTCGGTACGGGCGTGGTCACCAAGGACGCCGCAGGTGCCCGGATCGTCGTCGCCCGGCCGACCGCGGGGACGGCCGCGGCGTTCAGCGCCATCTGCACCCACATGGGCTGCACCGTGACGGCGGCCGGCAAGCAATTGGACTGTCCCTGCCATGGGTCGCAGTACAACGCGGCGACCGGCGCCGTGCTCAAAGGCCCAGCGCCCAAACCGCTGCGCGCGGTGGCCGTGCACGTGGTGGACGGCAAGGTGGTCTCGGGCGCCGCTTGAGGCCGACCGACCGTCGCCTGCCGGCCGTTCGGGGTCAGGACCGATGTCGCGGCGGACTCACCGCCTTGATCGCCTGCGCCAGTGCGGTGCTGGGATCGGGGTGTCGTCCGTAGGCGGCTCGCCAGGTCGCGGCCACTGCGCCCCGGCGCTGTTGCCCAGCGTCGTCCCTGCCTCGACCGCCGTTTCGGCCGCAGCGGCGTAGGTCGGGTCGACCCGCTGCTCCAGCGCGCCGTCGTCGCTGTGGACCCGTCCAGGCCGATCCCGCTAGCGCCAGGGTCAGCCGAAGGCGACCAGCACTCGCGCTGAGCCCCTGGGCGGCACAGATCCGCAACGTGAAGTCGATGACGTCGAGGAACAGGTCTTGGTCCATCAGGCAACGCTGGATCAGTGCGTCGGCTGGGTTGTACATCGAGCCCAGCGGCAGCGAAAGCTGCAGCCCGACGATCTCCACCACGCCGGCGGTGAGCAGCGGTCTGAGCCACCGCTCCAGCGGTCCAGCCAGGCGGGGCGGGGCACCCTCGGTGAGCACGCGGTCGTCGCGGAGGCCGCGACGCACGCTCAGCGGCCGCCAGCTGTCTTTTGGGTCCGCATCCTCCTCCCCCCACCAGCGTGCGCCGCGGTAGCCCAACGAAGGCGACGACACGTGGTCAGGGAAATCAGTCGATCAAGAGATGGGTAGTCGCGGGAGGGGCCCCAGTACCCACCCAGTACCTCACGTCCACTGCCACCGGCGCAGCCAGGCGAATCACCGCGTCGGACCGCTGACACACGGTCCGAACGAATTGTCCGATCTCAGAACGAGGCGACGTCGATACCAAGCTCTCGAACTCCCTGCCGGGGTTCGTGTGCGTTTCCTAAGGGTCCGCTGGCAAAGCGCTGTGGGATCGCGCTCCGGCATTGACCAGCTCATCGCCACTGCGAACCTTTGGGGTGCGCCCCCGTCGCCGTGCCTCTCGTCGCGGCGGCGGAGGGTCGCCCAAGGATGCCGGTGGCCGGCGTGCAGCCGCTCTTGTCTCGCCGCTCTTGATCAGGGGTGCACAGTGCACGCACGGCCAGCATGCGCAATCCCTCGATCACGGCCGTCTCGGTGATCGACAGCACGCCGCTGAGCGCGTCCCGGCACCCGACCCGGACCCAGGCCCGGCCCGTTGCGGAGAGCCGGATCATCGATGTCTGGGTGTTCGGGCGGGATCATGGCATCTACTGGGGGGTAGCCTGCTGGTGAGCAACCCGGCCCGACCGCATGGCTCCGACCGGCACTCGCCCGCGGCACTCCGACTGCGCCAACCGGGGCAGACCGCACGGGCCCTGGCCGCTCGGGTGCGGTGGCGTGCGCGGCTGTGGCGGCACATCCGCCTGCTGGCAGACCGCCTCCGGCTGGAGATCCGACCGTGCACCTCCGGTGATCTCCAACTGCTGGAGCGGCGGCTGCCCACTGACTCGGCCCGCCAGCTCGAGCAGGCGTTCGCCCTCCCACAGACCGGGCGTGGCGACCTCCTTGTCGCCTGGCTGTGGGGGGAGCCGGTTGGCCACCTGCTCGTGACCTGGACCGAGCCTGACGATCCGCCCCTGCCGCGCTCAGTGCCGACCGCCGCGCGGGCGATCGCCGTCGTGGCACCCGTGCGCTGCCACGGCATCGGCACCGCATTGGTCACGGCGGCGGAGATCCTGGCCGGCCGCCGGGGCCATCAGGCGGTCGAGGCCGCCGTCCGGACGGACAACCGGCCCGCCCGAGCCCTCTTCCTTCCGGATGGGCTACGCCGACGTTGGGCGGCCATCTACGCGGCTGTGGAGCGGCCCCGACGTCGCCAGCCAGACCACCAAAGGCGGCGGGGGCGACGGCTACCTACGCAAGTGGCTGCCCCCACCGACAACCTGTACAGCCGACTGCTCAAGACTCCGGTTCTTGCCGACGACGGCGAGCGTTCGCTGAGCACGACGCACCGGGTGCACTCGCCGGGCAGCCTCGCCGAACCAATCGGCGGCAAGCGAGGTCTTAGCAGCGGCTGGCCGGCGGTCTTCGGGCCGGGAAGCTGATGGCTGTTCTCCGAGCGGCTGTTGCCGGCGTCCACCCCCGCGTCGCGTGGTGGCGGGAGCTGCCCCTGCTGGCCGTGGGTTATGCGGCCTACGCCTGCGTCCGCGACCTACGGGGTCGCGACACCAGCGCGGTTGCCTACCGGGTGGCAGAGCAGCACGCGCTCAGCCTGCGGGCCGTCGAGCAACGGCTGGGCATTGCCATCGAGGGCGGATTGCAGGCCCGCGTCCTCCCGCTGCGCCCTGTCGTGCAGGTGGCCGCCACGTTCTACAGCACGGCACACTTCTTGGTCACGGCCGGCGTGCTGGC
>JADGOU010000436.1 GCA_017882835.1 Frankiaceae bacterium
TGCTCGACGACCTTGCGCACCCGGGCTATCTCTTGGGTCGGCGCACCCGGCGCAGTGACCCGGACACGGATGCGGACCCGTCTGCTCGCGGCGAGCCGGTGCGACGCCGGCCAGTCCTGCCAGCCCACACCTTCGTCGAGGGGCTCGTCGTCGATCATCCACGAGCCGACCTCACGCTGCCGGCGCTGCACCAGGCCGATGCGGCCCATCAGGTCGGCCAGGATGGCTTCGCGGTTGGCCCCGATGACCTCGCGGGTGGTGGAGGGCTCCAGCAGCCGGGTCGAGATGCCCGGCAGACCGGAAGTGCGCTCGCGGCCGTCGAGTCCGAACAGGTCGACCCGACTCGTCGCGGAGAGCACGCAGCGCAGCCCGGGGTGGTGGAGGAAGACCGACTCCTGCACGAACGGCACGATGTCGCGGACGTCGTTGACCCGGGTCCCGGTCTCCTGGGCCCAGCGCAGCAGCTCGTCCCGCAGCTTGCTCGCCAGCCGCTGCGCCTTGCGTCGGGCGAGCTTGAGCGGCGAGTCCTCGGCCCGGTGGCCGTCTCGCAGCCAGCGCAGGTCGTCTCCCCGCAACGTGCCGCTGTAGTACTTCAGCTCGACCAGGTGCAACCGGCGCTGGCCCAGGACGATCAGATCGACCTCGTGCCACTTGCCCTGCCCGTCCCGGAACTCGACATTGGACCAGGCCCGGTACGGCGAGGTCTGGGGCAGCAACGTGCGGATCACGGAGAGGCCCTCGGCCTCGTGCGGGAACGGCGAGGAGGTGACCTCGACCCACCGGGGAGCATCCGCCATGCCGCCTCATCTTCCTCGGTGACCGCTCTGGTGGCTGCAGTCTGCTTGCCGGCTCGCCGTCCCCCCTCGTGGTGCGATCCCACCGATAGCCCGCAGATAGATAGAAGGGGGTTAGACGGTATGGAGGTGCCCGGACCCGCGGGCCGGGACCTCGCTCGCAAGTTGTCGTGGGTTGCCGGCGCGGGTGAACCTGGTCGGTAGTGCCTACAGTTGCGGGAGGTCCCGGTGCAGCGAGAGCGTACGAGCGTCGGTCTGGACGTGCACGCAAGGTCGGTGGTGGCCTGCGGTATCGATGCCAGCACAGGCGAGATGTTCCGGGCGCGGCTGGGTCCGCAGCCCGAGGCGGTGCTGGGCTGGCTGCGGGAGCTGCCCGGCCCGGTCGCGGTGGTGTACGAGGCCGGACCGACCGGCTACGGGCTGGCCCGGTTTCTGACCGACCACAACATCCGGTGCGTGGTAGCGGCGCCGTCGAAGCTGCAGCGGCCGTCCGGCGACCGGGTCAAGACCGACGCCAAGGACGCCCAGCATCTAGCCCGGTTGCTGCGCCTGGATGAGATCACGCCAGTGGTGGTGCCAACGGTGGCGCAGGAAGCCGCCCGCGACCTAGTCCGGGCCCGGGAAGACGTCCGGGGGGACCTGATGCGGGCCCGGCACCGCACGTCCAAGCTGCTGCTGCGGCAGGGAACCGTGTGGTCGGGCGGGACCGCGTGGACGGTCGCGCACCACGACTGGCTGCGGCGGCAGACGTTTTCCCAGTCGGCGCTGACCATCGCCTACGACAGCGCGCTGGAGACGGTGCTGCTGTCCGCGGAGCGCCGGGACCGCCTCGACAAGGCGATCGTCAAGATGGCCGCCGACCCGGCCTGGTCGGCGATCGTCACCCGGCTGGGGTGCCTGCGCGGGGTGTCGACGTTGACCGCGTTCGGGTTGACGGTGGAGGTCGGGGACTGGTCGAGGTTCACCGGCTCGAGCATCGGGGCGTTTCTGGGTCTGGTGCCGACCGAGCACTCCAGCGGCGGCAGCCGCAGCCAAGGCTCGATCACCAAGACCGGGAACACCCACGCCCGCCGGCTACTGGTGGAGGCCGCCTGGCAGCACCGGCGGCCCTACCGGACCCCGTCGGCGACACTGCGGTCGCGTTGGAACCAGGCCCCGGCCGCGGCTCGGGCCCGCGGGCACGCCGGCAACCAGCGGCTGCACCAACGCTGGCAGGTCTTCACTGACCGCAAGAAACGGCCCGTGGTCGCGAACGTCGCGGTCGCCCGGGAGCTCGCCGGCTGGTGCTGGTCCCTGGCCACGCTGGACGACACCGGCGCGGCCTGCTGAGGCCGCCGCACCGCCCCTGACCGGGGCCGGCCGGTGGCAGCGACGGCAGCGCGTGGAGCGCACCCGCGATCTAACTATGAGCAGCCCAGGAGAGATCCCAAGCCACGCTCGACCTTTAGACCAGCGGAGTGCTCCAGCCGAACAGCCCGTCCTGCGGTAACCAACCCGCGTATATCAGTCTGACCGCGCGTCGCCCTGACACGCACGTCGCCAGCTACCGGCCGGCCCCTGCACGCCTCGTCCTGGTCCCCGCCGCCGCCCAGCATGCCGCGGTGCTCGCCGCGGTCAAGGGAAACAGCGCCCTTGACCGCGGCTGCGCTCCACGGCACCGCACGGCTTACCGGGGAACAGGAAAAAAATGATCAGATCGCCCGCGCAGAAGTTGCTGGGCGCAACCTCGCGCGCCCCTTGACAAGACCTACCTCCATATAAGTTAGGCGCACCGGACACTTCGGCCGCGCCGAGCGCGACCAACTCGCCCAGGCCGACCGCGAGCGTCGCCAGCGGCGACCGCCGGCCGAATGCACGGCCGACCGGCGCCACCACGACCCACTGGATCCGAACGACGAGGGATCCACAGCCGACCAGGTGCCGCCGGGGACCGGGTCACGGCCCGCGGCGGCTCACGAGATGCCGGGCACGTGCAGGAGCACGATGACACCACCGGGGATCGGCGCCACCCGGGC
>JADGOU010000437.1 GCA_017882835.1 Frankiaceae bacterium
CCGGCGGTGGCCGGGCCGGTGAACCGTGAACCTCAGCACGCTTCCCTCCGGGTCGCGTAGTTGGAATCCCCGTCCTTTCAGGGCGGGGAGGATGTCAACCGGCCCGGGGCAGCAGCAGCAGGCTGATCCGCCCAGCGGCGGCGTCCCCCGCCAACCCCGGGCCGTCGGGCTGCGCGACCAGCAGGTCGACGACGTTCACCCCGTCGGCGTTCACTCCCACCGGCCGCACGCCGACGACCTCGGCCGGCCGCTGCGCCCCCGCCGCTGCCGCAACAGCGCTACCGGGTCCAGTGGTCGTCGTCGAGCTGGCGGTCGTGGTGCCGCCGGTGCCGGTGGCCGTGGACACCGCCAGCACCCGGTCCCCCGCCACCAACGGCCGGGCCGGCAGCTGCCCCGGCTTCGCCAGCACCCCCACCACCACCTGTCCGCGCAGCGGCGGGCCGGCCGCGGTCAGCTGGTCCGCGGTCAGCAGCGTGCCCGGCCGCAGGTCCACCGCCGCCACCTGCCCGATCACACTGTCGCGCCGCTGCACGGGAATCGGCCGCAGCGCCACGTCCGTCGGAATCCGCGCGATCGTCACGTCGGCGGCGGTGACCGGGGTTCCGGCACTGACCGGCCGGGCCACCGCGAGCACCGCCGCCCGCTGCCCCGCCGAGCTCGCCGCGGCGAACGCCACTGCCCCTCCCGCGGCCACCAGGCACACCGCAAGCAGCACCAGCAGCGGGCGGCGGCGGCGCGGCAACGACGCCAACCGCGGCGGGGGGACCGCCGCGCGCCCGTTCGGGGAGCTGCGCGCCCGGGTCGATGGAAACGCGGCCATCGGCTTCAACGTCTGTGGCCCTCTCGGCTTAGTAGTTGACGGCCTGCAGCTCGCCGACCCGCAACGCGGTCGTGACCGCCTGCGCCTGCGCCGGCGCCGCGCCGGTCTGGCCGCCACCAGCCCAGCTCACCGCCCACTGCGCGGACACCGACACCGGATACGCCTCCCCCGGCTGCCGCGCCGAGGACCGCCGATAGGTGTGGCCGCAGTCCGGCGAGCTGCGCGCGTGTCCGTCCGCCTCGTAGGAGGAGTCGTAGGGGGTGCCCGGCCCGGCGCAGGTCACCACCGCACCGTCGCCGAAGTCCCAGGTGACCCGGCTCAGCTGGGCGGTGGCCGTGACGGTCATCGACGCCACGCCGTTGGCCGCAGTTGCGGTCGCGGTCTGCGGCGCCACCGACTCCGGCGCCAGCCAGGCCCAGGTCGGAATGCCCACGATCTGCATGTTCGGGGCTTCCGGCGAGGTGTGGATCACCAGCTCCGGCAGCTTGAGCTTGCTGGCCGCCTGCGCGCCCAGCACCGCCGGTGCCGGTAAGGGTGGTGGTGCCGGAGCGCCCGGAGCGGCGGCGGCCGGCGCCGCCGGTTGCGGCTGCCCCCAGTAACCCGTCGCCGCGTCGGCCGGCTGCCCCGGGCAGTGCCGCACGTACCACACCGGCAGGTCCGCGTACTGCTGCGCGTCCGCGGCGAAGTAGCAGCTGTCGCTATCACCGCTCGATCCACCGCTGCTTACCGGCTGCGCGGAGCTCCCACCGCTCGCGCCGCTCACCGGCTGCGCCCCCGATACAGCGGCCGTGAGTGTGCATGAGTCACCGCTGCAGCTGATGCCGCCACGCTTGCCGGTATCTGCCCAACTGGGTCCACCGACTAGAACCAAACCAATTGCTATTGCAAGGCATTGCGTGGTTGGCCAAAGCTGGGGCTGCATTTCAGCACGACCCGGGATCACGGACGACCAGCTTGCTGATTACCCAGTTGCCCGCCGGCTGACGATCGAGTGTCGCCTCGTCTAACCTGCGGTCAGCAGGCAGGCTGTTCACCGGCTGGCCGGTCGCTACGACGTACAGTGGCCACGTCTTTTCATCAATACAGGCAGTAACACTGGCCGTGGTGGGCTTGCTTTCTGGTGCAACTTGCACAACGCGAGCGTCGCTGATCTCGGGTTGCCCACGCGCGGCCAGCCCATTCTGAGTATTGCGGTAGGCGATAGTCCGCCAGAGCGCGAACGCCTGGCCGGTGGCGTGCTGTGGCAGCCTCGGGGAGTTCCAGTCCTCTCCGGCGGCGACCACGTCGTCATACATCGCCAGGTACGCCTGCAGCGCGTCTTGCTTGGCCTGGGCGATCCGGTCGAGCAACGGGGACGGGGACGGTTGCGCTGGGGCACTGATCGGAGGGGCTGGTGGTACCGGGGCACGGATGGCGGCCTCACCGCTGCGCCAACATCCCGCCAGAGCGAGCACGGCAACGAGAGCGGCCATGCGAGGCGGCAGTTTCATCGCGACCTCCTTACTGCCCCCGAACCCCAGACCATAGGAGGCGGTGCCGACAGATCGACATCCGCCCCGGACCGGGGAAGCGTCGCCGAGGGTACCGCTGCCGTAACTCCGTGGACCCGTGGGTGTGGTCCAGCCGGCAATCCGCCGCGGCACCTCCGGAACAGTCGATACCTCCACATCCCAGAGAAGGTGTCGCCGCGAGCGCTGGTGTGACCGCTGGCGCCAAGAAAGTCTTCAGATCACTCAGGTCTTTCCCGGCGGCTGTTCCAGCTTCGTCCCGGTCTGCTCGAGGAACAGCCGCAGCAGGGCCTCGATGAGGTCGGCCTGGGAGATCCCGAGGCGGCGGGCGGCGTTCGCGGCGGTGAACGCGACGTCGGCTGACACTGCGGCATAGAGGGTGCGGACCTGAGGCGCCTGGCGGCGGCGGCTGGTGGCCCG
This sequence comes from Frankiaceae bacterium, assembly GCA_017882835.1. Lineage (GTDB taxonomy): Bacteria > Actinomycetota > Actinomycetes > JADGOU01 > JADGOU01 > JADGOU01. Next base: position 2,749 of record JADGOU010000437.1, read on the forward strand.
GATAACGGCGGCCGGATCCGCAACCAGGTCGTCGAAACTCAGCAATTGGCGCTTTCGCGGC
>JADGOU010000438.1 GCA_017882835.1 Frankiaceae bacterium
CGCTGGGCCCGGAGACTCCCGTCGCCGGCGGGCTAGTGCGCCAGTTCGCCAACATGACGGCGTACTGGTCGAGCGCCACCGGGGCGCACGAGGTGCACGGGGCGATCCTCGGGCGCTACCTGGCCGCGGGCGGCCCGGGTGGCTTCCTGGGCTGGCCGCGCACGGACGAGACCACCGACAACAACGTGGTGGGTCGGCACAACGACTTCGTCGGCGGCGCGGTGTACTGGTCGCCGGGCACGGCCGCGCACGAGCTGCACGGCATGATCCTGGATCGCTTCCGCGCCCTGGGGGGCGACAACAGCCAGCTCGGTTTCCCGGCGACTGACGAGACGCCCACCCCGGATGGAGTCGGCCGGTTCAACCACTTCACCGGCGGTTCGGTGTACTGGTCGCCCCCAACTGGCGCCCATGCGGTTTGGGGGGCGATCCGGACGCACTGGCAGGCATTGGGCTGGGAGCTCGGTCCGCTGGGCTACCCAACCACGGACGAGACCGTGACCGCGGACGGTGTCGGCCGCTACAACGGCTTCGCCCACGGACAGGTGTTCTGGTCGCCGCAGACCTCCGCGTACGCCGTGTGGGGCGCCATCGCCAGCCACTGGGTCGCTCTGGGCAGCGAGGCCGGCCACCTCGGCTATCCGGTCACCGACGAGACGCCCACGCCGGACCGGATCGGCCGGTTCAACCACTTCGTCGGCGGCTCGGTGTACTGGACACCGAGCACCGGTGCGTACGCCGTGTGGGGCGCCATTCGGGCGCAGTGGTCGGCCATGGGCTGGGAGACCAGCTGGCTCGGCTACCCGACCAGCGACGAGTACCCGATCCCGGGTGGCGCGGCGGAGAACTTTGCCGGCGGCGTCATCCGGTGGACTCCGGGCACGGGCGCCGTCCCGTCCCGCTGAGTCGAGTCAGTTGCCGCGACGTCAGTTGCCGAGACGGTGCCCCGCGGTCGTCTCGGCGGCGGCCACGGTGCCCAGGCCGGCCACGGTGCGCAGGCCGTGCGCGAGACCAGCGAGCGAGTCGGTCGCCTCGCGCAGGCGTTGCGTGGCCGGCCCCACGCCGTCGGTGGCGGCCGCCCCGCCAACGCTGGCGGAAGCCAGCTCGGCGGCCGCGGCCAGCAGCTGCTCGAAGGCGGCCACGCCTTCCTCCAAGTCGCCAAGGAGGGGGTTGAGGGCGGCCTGGACGGTGGCCCGCGCCCTGGGGTCGACCACGGTCGCGGCGGTCGACTCCACCGTGGCGAGCTGACTGGCCTGGGCATGCAGCGCGCGCTCGGCGGCTGCCGCCGATGCCATCGCGGCATCCGCGGTGGCCGCCACGGTGGCGCCCCCGGCTCGCGCGGTGAGCAACAGCCGCCGCAGCGCCACCCCGGCCGCGTCCAGTCGGCGCACCGCCGGGAAGGCGGCCGACTGCACCGGCGGGGGGAGCGGCAACGGTGGCGGCAGCGCCGGGACCGGCGGGCCACCCGCGCGCTGCCGGGCGGAGCGCAACGACGCCAGCGCGACGACCGCCCGGGTGCCGAAGAAGGCACCGAGTCCGGCGCAGACCTCCCGGGTCGAGCCGCCGGCCGGCACCGCCATGGCCAGAAACGTTGCTCCAAGGACGGCGGAGCGCGGCGCGGCGCGAGCGGACCGCCGAGCTGTCCGCTGCTGGGCCCGCTGGGCGGCCTGCCAGGACCGCAGCACTCGGGCCCGTTCCCACTCCCGCCGGCGCGCGGCCGCGGTCAGCGACCAAGCTAGTCGACGGTCCGGGGAGACCAGCTGCGAAAGAGCAGTCCGCGACGATGCCATCGGTCCGCCGTATCGAGCCATCGGTCCGCCTATCCAGGTCGTCGGTCAGCCGTGGCTACCCGGCCCGCCGGTGCCACCAGCACCCGCACCGGCGCCAGCGCTGCCCGGTTCCAGCGCCGGTCCCGCGCCAGTCCCGGCCAGCGACGCGCGAATCTGGTCCAGCCGGGCCGAGCCGGCGGCATCCAACGTTAGCTTCTGCACTTCCAACATCCGGCCTTCCACCGAGCTGGCGGCCAGTTCGGCCTCGCCCAGCGCCCGCGCGTACCGCTTCTCGATCTTCTCCCGCACTTCGTCCAGGCTCGGCGTGTCCCCAGGCACTGACAGCTGGCTCATCGACGACAGGCCGCGGGCTACCTGCTCCTGCATCGCCGCGGCGTCGAGCTGGGTGAGCAGCCTGGTGCGCTCTGTCATCCGCTGCTGCACGATCATGGCGTTCTGCTCGACCGCCCGCTTGGCCGCCTGGGCCGCGGTCAGCGCCTGGTCGTGCAGTGTCTTGAGGTCCTCCATGGACTGCTCCTCGGCCACCAGCCGGGTGGCGAAGGTCTGCGCCGTCTGCTCGTACTGCTCCGCGCGGGCGCTGTCACCAGCGGTCCGGGCGGCGTCCGCGATCATCAGCGACTGCCGGGCGGAGGCCTGCAGGTTCTCCACCTCGGTCATCTGCCGGGCCAGCTTCATCTCCAGCTGGTGCTGATTGCCGATCACGGCAGCGGCCTGCTGACTCAGCGCCTGATGCTGGCGTTGCGCTTCTTCGATCGCCTGCTGGATCTGAACACGGGGATCGGCATGTTGGTCGAGCTTGCCGGACAGCGAGGCCAGCACGTACCGCCAGCCGCGCCGGGCGGGATTCGCCATCGCCGACCTCATCTCTTCCGGCCGCTCGAGCAGGTGGTGCGACCCTATTGTCGATTCCCGCGGTAGTTGACATCCTCCCCGCCCTGAAAGGACGGGGATTCCAACTACGCGACCCGGAGGGAAGCGTGCTGAGGTTCACGGTTCACCGGCCCGGCCACCGCCGG
>JADGOU010000439.1 GCA_017882835.1 Frankiaceae bacterium
CCGCCGGAGGCGGCGCCGGCCACGCGCGGGAGAAGTGGGCGGATCAGGCGGGCACGCCAAATAGCCGGCGGGTCCGACGTGACCGCCCGGCTCGGGCGGGGTAATCTGTCCTCCATCGAGTGAGGAAGCCCTGCACCCAAATCGACCGGCCAAAGTCTTCTTGGGGTGTGGGGCTTCGTCATGTCCGGCGCCGGGCGGCTGCCCGGCCCGGTGACGCGACTTACATCGCCATCGGGAGTTCCTCCGTGGCGCTGCCGTCACCTGGTGCCCAAAGCGGACGGCCGCCTTGGTCGACCTCATCGGTCGCAATCAGGTGCGTCAGGTACGCCCCCAGGCTCAGCCCGGCCGAGTAGGCAGCCGTCCGTGCCTTCTCGTAGTGCTCGGGTGTCACGTAGCCGTAGAGCTTTACGCGGATGCCGGGCTTAGCCACCGGCCGCTGAGCGCGCGGCTGCGGTGTTCCTGGAGGTCGAGCCATGCGCAGCATGCTGGCAGGTTCCGGCCTCACAACCTCGCATCTCCTGCGGCGTGTCGCGCGCAGGCTTTGACACATCGCCACGTTCCTCCTTTCACGTCCGAGCACCGCAGTGCCGCGGCGCCTCGATGACCTTCGCCCGCCCGGCGTGATCTCGTCGACGACACCACGGCGCTCACCCTCCCGACCGGGGAAGCTGGTTGACGCAGGCGACGACGGCCGCGGTGTACCGCGGCCTCGCGGCCGGGTCGCCGTTCGTGGCCTGCTGGCCGACCTGGCGGAACTCGACCCAGGTCATGGAGTGCTGCAGCTGGCCCAGGGTGCAGTCGCAGAAGGACCGGCGGTCGGGCGTGCTGCCCACGCAAGCGTCGAGGTAAGCGCGCTGCGCGGCGGCGGGATAGGCCGCTGGGCTGGCCGTAGTCGTGGTGCTTGCCGGGCGGACGGCCCGGTTGCCGCCACCGCCCCAAGCGAGGACCAGCACGAGAACGACGACGAGCGCCAGCACGGCGCCCATCACGGTCAGGAAGCGCGGAGTCAGCAGGGTGGTGAGCCGGTCCTCGCCTGCGCCAGGACGAGCGGCGGGCCGGCCGGCCGCCCGGGCGCCGGTGGGCCGGCCCGGCCCGATCTCACTGCTGGTCCCGCTGCGATCGGCACTTGTCGGGTCCAGAACGAGGGAGGCGACGGGGGGCAACTCTCCGGTGGGGGCGGCATCGGGAAACCCGACGTCGCTGAGTTGCCCACCCTCGCTCGGCGGCGGCATTGCCGCCGCGCCGGGTACCGGCAGGGGACCGGCCAACTCCCGAGCCGGCGGCGAAACGGTGCCTACACCGCCTGCCGCCGGCGTGGCGGCCATCTCGCCCGGCGGCGGTGGCGGGACAACGACCTCGGAGGGCGGCGGGGTCGGCGGCGGGCGCCGCAACCAGCGGTCGGTCGCCGGGTCCCAGAACCACGCGCCGTCGTCGCTGACCCAGCGGCCGGATGCGTCGGTGTGCATCTCAGCCGCTGGTCCGCAGGGCCGCGCCCACGCCGTCGAGCAGCCCGCGCACCAAGTCGGTCAGGGCATCGAGCGGGACCGGTGCCAGCGACGGCGAGCTGCTGGGGCTGGCCGATCCGGTGCCCGTCGGTGTGCCGCTGGGCGTGGCAGTCGAGCTGGTCGGCACCGCCCCGAGCGGCGGCGACACCGCCGGCGTCGACGTAGTAGAGCCGGCGGCGGGGCCAGCCGAACCGGAGGAACCGGTCGCGGCCGACGCGCCGGTGTCCGCAGTCGCCAGAGGAACTCCCGTGCTGTCGAGCATCCCCCACCTCCTCCGTCTGCCCCTTCCCGCACCTCCTCGAACGGTAGGCGGAACGCCGGCTCCAAGCGGTGGACTCGCCCAGCCTGCCAAATCTTTGATCTTGCTAGTTCCGGCGGGGTGGGGCGATGTCGAGGAGTTCGGTGACCTCGGCGACGGCTTCGCTGCCAGGCCGGATGTACCGCATGGCGGTGCGGGGGTTGCGGTGCCGGGTCTTGGCCATGGTCAGCTGGAGGGGAACGCCGTGCTCGCCGAGGTGGGTGGCTGCGGTGTGCTGGCCGAACAGCACCCGGGCGCGGTCGTAGCCGAGCCGGGCTCGTCCGGTGGTGGGGCACAGGTCCTTGGTGCCGGGCCGGCGGGTCGGGCCGGGTCGGCGTTCGGAGAGGAACACGGGCCGGGTTCGCGGCCCGCGGATGAGGCGGGGCAGCAGGTGGTCGGTGCCGGCGCCCCAGTGAATCCATTCGGTCGGGCGCTTCGGGCCGGGCTTGGCCGGAATGAGCCCGGCCACCCCGCCGGCGTCGTAGGCGGCCTTCCAGGTGCGCGGCACCAGCCAGATCGCCCCGCCCCATTCACCCCTCCATAGCCAGGCTTGTACCGGCGAAGCCCAGCCGGGTGGCCCCGGTCTTGTTGCCGATAAGTCGCCAGTCGTCTTCGACCAGCGTCCAAGACCCCACCAGGTCCTCGGGCTGGCCCGGGCCGCGGCCGCGGTCGCCTGCTCCCAGATCCGCACCCGCTCCGCCGGCGTGAGCGCGGACCGGTCCTCCGCCGTGGCGGCACCGCGCGCGCTTCGCTGGCCGGACGCCGCGCCGGCGCTGGGGCCTTCGGCGCTGGTGTCGAGGGTGAGGTCGGCGGCCAGCCGGCCCTGCTGCGGACCGCCGTCGAGACGTTACCTGTCGTTCTCCGAGCGCGAGGAGATCGCGTTGTTGAGGGCCCAAGAGTCCGGGGTGCGCGAGATCGCCCGGCGGCTGGGGCGGACACCTTCGACGATCTCTCGTGAGCTGCGCCGCAACGCGGCTACCCGTGGCGGTCGTC
>JADGOU010000440.1 GCA_017882835.1 Frankiaceae bacterium
GTCCATCCACGCGCCCGGCCGCGGCCCGGCGCGAGCGGGGCGGGCAGCGCTGCTGGCCGTCGTCGTGCTGGCCGTGCTCGCCGCGGTGTTCCTCGTCGGCGGTGGCTGGTACTTCTCCGGACAGATCCGGGCCGAGGCGCTGACTCCCGAACGCGGCCCGCAGAAGCTTCCGTTGGACATCGAGGGTAGTCAGCCCGGCACGATCACGCTGCGCGCGGCGCGGGCGCAGGACTCGGCCCTGAACAAGCCACTGCTGGACGCGGTCGTCTGGCCGACCGGAGACGCGCAGGTGGTGGGCGCGGCCGGAGGCGTCGGCGGCAGCCAGGCCGTTCGACCCGTCACCGCCGCGCACGGTGTCCCGCCACAGCCGGGCCAGCCAGCCCGCCTCGACAGCGACTACTACCTCGGGGACCCGCGCCAAGCGCTCGGCCTGGACTACCGCAACGTCGGCTACACCTCGCCGCTGGGACAGTTCTCGTCCTGGTTCGTACCCGCCGACGCCGGCAGCTCGGCCGAACCGGCAGCAGGCCACGTGTGGGCGGTCATGGTCCACGGCAAGGGCGCCACCCGGCAAGAGACGCTGCGGCTGCTGTCGGTGGTGCACGACGCCGGGTTTGCGGCCTTGGTCATCACCTACCGCAACGACGAGGGGCAGCCGGCCGACCCCAGCGGGCAGTACCGGTACGGCGCCACGGAATGGCGCGACCTGGAAGGCGCCGTGCAGTACTCCCTCGGGCAGGGCGCGACCGGCGTTATCCCGGTTGGGATCAGCATGGGCGGTGGGATCGTGGCGTCGTTCCTGCAGCACAGCCCGCTCGCCAGTCGAGCCGTCGGCGTGGTCCTGGACGCGCCGATGCTGAATCTCGGCTCGGCGGTCGACTACGGCGCGACCCAGCGGCGGCTGCCCGTGGTGGCCCTGCCGATTCCCGCTCCGCTGACGGACAGCGCGCAGTGGCTGGCGGGTCGGCGCTTCGGGGTGAACTGGCCGGAGGTGGACTACCTGCGGGACCCGGCCTGGGTACGCACCCGGACGCTGGTGCTGCACGGAGACGAGGACACGTTGGTGCCCGTCGCGGACAGCCAGCGACTGGCCGCGGTCAGGCCCGAGTTGGTCACGTTGCTGCGCTTCCCCGTCGCCGGCCACGTCGAGTCGTGGAACGCCGACCGGTCGCGCTACCAGCAGGCGGTACGCGGCTTCCTCGCCACCGTGGCACGGTAACCGGCTGCTCACCCCAGCCGCCCCGGCAATCGGCGTGGCTCGCCCGCGGTTCGAGACGCCGGCGTGGCAGTCTGACCCGGTCCGCCGTGAGCAGTCGGCCACGGCTCGTCGTCAACGGAGGACCGCACTGCGCGTCTTGCCTCGCCCGTCCTGCGCCGGGCCCCGCCGCCGGGTCGCCACCGGCGCGACCGTGGCCGTCATGGGAACACTGGCGGCGTGCGGACTCGGCGGCCAAGGCGCCGGCCGAACCGCTGCCGGGCATGCGCCCAGCACCGAGCGCGCGCGAACCTCGAGCGCCGCCCCCGCCTGGGCTGGCCCGCTGGACCAGCCGCTGGTGGGCGCGTCGCCAGCCGGGTCGGGCACTGCGCCCCCACCGAAGCCGGCGGGTGGGGCGACCGGGCCGGCAGTGACGCTCGCCTTCGGTGGGGACGTGCACTTTGAGGGGGTGGTGCGGCCGCGGCTGGCCGACCCGGCCACCGCGCTCGCCCCGATCCAGCCGGTGCTTGCCGGGGCCGACCTGGCGGTCGTCAACCTGGAGACGGCGGTCACCGACCGAGGCACGCCGGCCGCCAAGCAGTACCTGTTCCGGGCGCCGGCTACCGCGTTTCCGGCGCTGCGCGCCGGCGGCGTCACGGTCGCGACGATGGCCAATAACCACGGCATGGACTACGGCGTGGTCGGCCTGGCGGACTCGCTGGCCGCCGCGGCCGCGGCCGGCTTCCCGGTGATCGGTATTGGCACGGACGCGGCCGCGGCCTATGCGCCGTACCTGACGACGATCAAGGGACAGCGGATCGCCGTGCTGGCGGCGACCCAGGTTCTCGACGAGAACCTGATCGCCGACTGGACCGCCGGGTCAGGCAAACCGGGACTGGCCTCGGCCAAGGACGTGCCACGCCTGGTGGAGGCGGTACGGGCAGCCCGGCAGGTCGCCGACACCGTCGTCGTCGACCTGCACTGGGGCACCGAGCAGGTCACCTGCCCGACGCCGACCCAGCGCGAGCTGGCGCCGCAGCTCGTGGCCGCCGGCGCGGACGTGGTCGTCGGCTCGCATGCGCATGTGCTGCTCGGGGCCGGCTACCTGGACAAGGCCTACGTCGACTACGGCCTGGGCAACTTCGTCTTCTACGCCGGGGGCGGCCCGGGGGCGCAGAGCGGCGTGCTGACGCTGACCGTGCGCGGCCGCGCGGTCTCGGACCCGACGTGGACCCCAGCGGTGATCAGTGGCGGCGTACCGCGGCCGCTCGACGGCGCGGCGGCGGACGCGGCCGGAGCGAGTTGGCAGGGGTTGCGGGACTGCACCGGGCTGGCGGCCACGACGAGCAGCTGAGGAGCCGGCGAGCCCGGGAGGCCCGGTCCCGGCCGGGTCGGCCGTGACAACATCGCTGCCATGCGCACGGTCGGGGTCGAAGAGGAGTTCCTGCTCGTCGACCCCGAGACCCGGCGGCTGCGCGCGGTTGCGGCGGCCGTGGTCGCCGCCGCGCCGGATGCCGAGGCGGAACTGCAGCGTACCCAGGTCGAGATTGGCACCAGTCCGCAAACCCAACTCAGCGACTTGCGGGCCGACCTAGT
>JADGOU010000441.1 GCA_017882835.1 Frankiaceae bacterium
GTCCACTGTTCGCAGCGTCGAGAAGTCATCGCCCTCCAGCCCCTGGTATCCCACCAGCTGACCGTCCAGGAAGACTCCGAAGCTCAGTGCCCACGACTCTGGGCGCCAACCGGCCCGTCCCCGCCAGTAGGTCTGGTACACCCCCACCCGTCGATTCCTGGTCGGGTCGAGGTCGGGCGTGGTCAAACGGATGTCGAACATCGGCCAGTCGCGATACCCCACCCTTCGGACTCTAAGGCGTGCACATGGTTCAACGGCTCAAACCCGGAGCCGCCCGCCAGAAGTTCTCTCGGCAGAGTCCATGCTCGCGGCTCGGATCGGCAACAGCTCGCGGACGTAGCGGAGCCATCTCCGACCAAGCAGCGGACCCGAAGCGATAGCCAGACGGGGATCCCTTGCGGACACCGACGCTGTGTGCCGGCGGACTGCCGTTGTGCCCAGTTGTCGTTCCGTAACCAGGACCACTACGAGAGGCGCATCATGTTGCACAGCGCAGCCCACCGGGCCGCGTGAAATACCAGCGGTCAAAGTCAACCCGCCTAAGCACCAAGAGCCCTTGAACACAGCTTCTGAACTTCGGAAGGGATCATATGGAACCGCTCGCGGATTCCGACGTGCCGGGCTGGTGGCGACAACTCGGACTGCCGGGGCTGGTCGACATCCACACCCACTTCCTGCCCGAGCGGATGTTGCGGCGGGTATGGGCGCACTTCGATGAGGGGGAGCCACTGATCGGGCGCCCCTGGCCGATCGAGTATCGCTGGGAGCAGGACAGGCGGTTGGCACACCTGCGACAGATGGGGGTACGCCGCTTCACCGCGCTCACCTACGCGCACCGGCCCGGCATGGCAGGAGACCTCACCGACTTCGCCCTGGACCTCTCGGCGGCAGAGCCGGCCTGTGTCCCCAGCGCGACGTTCTTTCCTGAGGACGGCGTCCTCGACCAGGTGCGCTCAGCGCTCGAGCGGGGCGCGCGGGTGTTCAAGATCCACGCACAGGTGGGCGGGTTCGACCTGCGCGAGCCGATCCTGGACGAGGTGTGGGGGCTCCTGGCGGACGCGGGCGTCCCGGTGGTCATCCACGTCGGAAGCGGCCCGGTTCCGCGGACGGGTTTCACCGGGCCGGACAAGCTCGAGGGCGTGCTGCGTCGACATCCGCAGCTGACCGCGGTGGTGGCCCATCTGGGTGCACCGGAGTACCGGGAGTTTCTGACCCTGGCCGAGATGTACCCGCGAGTGCACCTGGACACGACCATGGCGTTCACCGACTTCTTCGAGGAGGTCGCGCCCTTTCCTGTCGGGCTGTTGCCGCGGCTGGCTGCGCTGCAGGAACGGGTCGTGCTGGGGAGCGACTTCCCGAACATCCCCTACCCATATGCCCGTCAGCTCGAAGCCCTTGAGCGGCTTTGGGACAGAGAGCCACTCTTCGACGAGGACTGGCTGCGGGCTGTCTGCTGGTTCAACGGCCAGAGGCTGATCGGGGACTGAGCCCCTCTCGGCAGCGCACCGAAGGTGCCGTTTACCGCCACGACTGCCGGGTGACCGGACGTCGAGACCTTGCGGACACGCAAGGCCTGCTACCGCTGCACAGCGCGGAGAACCGTTGCCAGCTGGGCGAAGTCGGGCACCACCGCGTCAGGCATGTACCTGTCGTTGCCGAACGTGCGCCCACGCCGGTCGACGAATACGGTGCGCATGCCGGCAGCCTTGGCCCCGATGCAGTCGAACGCGTGGTTTTCCTGGCCGCACAGCGGCGTAACGACCAGGACCTGGTAGCCATTGACGAGGCGCTGGACATGATGGCGGCTGAGGTGGCCGGGGGCGAGCACGACTATGCCGGGGACAGAACCTTCCATGCGGCTGTGACCTCTGCGGCTCGCAACCCCATCCTGGCCGGCATGATGGATCTGCTGGCCGAGCCCATCGAGGAGAGCCGCCGCGAGTCCCTGTCCCAGCCCGGCCGTCCCCCGGTGTCGCTGGCCGGCCACCGCCGCATCGCCAGAGCCATCCGCGACGCTGACCCGGCGGGTGCCGCGCGGGCGGCGCGACGGCACATCGCTTTGGTCGCCGACGTGGCACTTCTGACCTGGGGGAACGAAGGTCGTGCGCGAGTGCTGACAAGGTGGTCCGGACAGAGCTGATCACCCCGGAGCCCGCGGAGGCCCTGGCAAACCTGCTCGGACCGACATCCCGCGCCCACGACGTTGCGAGCGCGCTCTCGCCCCGCGGGCCGGTAAGCGGTAGAGCGGGCGACGCCGAACAAGTCAGCGACTCGGCCACGGACGGCTCGAGCTGACGAAGTTTCACACCCCGTCGGGCCGCGGGGCGACGGGCACGCGCCGGCGAACACCCAGGGTATCCGCCAAGTCGCATTCGCAGTCGACGGTATCGGCGCCCTCGTCGCTAGCTTGCAAGCCCGCGGCGCGGAGCTCGTTGGCGAGGTGGAGCGCTACGAAGACAGCTATCCGCTCTGCTACTTCCGCGGCCCGGAGCAGATCATCGTCGAGCTGGCGGAGCAGATCGGCTGAGGGCTCCGGCCGGCCGCGCCCGCCTCGCCAGCGTCAGTGGTCGTCCCGGGGCAGGATCGGTGACCGGTCGCCGTATTTATGCAGGTGGCCCGGCAACTATTCGGCTGACAGTTCGCCTGCGTTGTCCGTGTCGGATGGTGTCCGGCTCAGATAGCTGACGCAGCCGACGATGAGGGCTGCTAGGGCCAGGCTGACCGGACCGGCGCCCAGGTCGAGGCCGCCGCGGGCATGGGAGACGCCCATCCAGTCCGCGA
>JADGOU010000442.1 GCA_017882835.1 Frankiaceae bacterium
GCCTGCTCGCGGGCGCGCTCGGCAGCTGCTGGATCAGCGGCCGCGACAAGCTCGGCGTAGCCCACCAGCTCGCGCGCGCCGCCGGCGAAATCGCCGCCGGCAACGAGCAGGACGCCGCGCTCGCGCCGCAGGTCGACGGGATGGTGCGGGAGCAGTAGCGAGAGCTCGACGGCCCACAACCGGGTCCGGGCGCGGCCGGTCGAATGCCCGGCCCAGGCTCGGATGTTGCTGAGGATCCGCAGCAGCGTCTCGGCGGCGTCCCATGGCCGTAGATAGGGCGCAGGGACCCCGCTGACATCGAGTCTGGCGCCGCCGGCGAACGGGTCGACGTAGTTATCGACGTAGTTATCGCCGACCCGGACGACGAAGTGTCCTGGCAGCCCGATGCCGTCCGCTGGGATGCCGCACCGCCGCGCCACCTCCAGCCACACCACGGACAGCAAGATCGGCAGGCCGGCGCGCCGGCGTAGCACCTCGGGCAGGAGAGAGGACCGCAGGTCGGCGTAGTCGCGGGCGTCACCGGTGAAGCCGGCCAGTACGCCGCGCAGCGCCTCGACCGGCGGGCGCCTGGGATCCACCGAGCGGGCGAGCCGCTCGAGCTCGGCCTGGGCGGCCCGGGTGTCCAGCGCGGGGTCGGCCTGCGCGGCGATGAGCAGACATGCCAGTCCGAGGTCCACCAGCTCGGTGCGCACCACCGCGGCGAAGTGCTCTCGGGAGGTCGGGCTCATTCTCGGGGGAGTCTTCTCGGGGGAGTCTTCTCGGGGGAGTCAATGGGCGGCGGTGGTCCGGACACCGGCTCCGACAGCGAGAACTGGCTCAGGAACCGCCTGATCGCCGAGGAGTCACCACGGACAGACAGGTCGTTGGCGAGGATGGCTTCCCGGAGGCACCGGCCACCACAGAGCACGCCCGCCAGGACGCCCGGGGCGCCCTCGATGACCGCGTCCGGCTCGTCCGCGCCCCCTCGGACGACCGCGAGTTGGCCGTCCCGCACCGTCGCAGTGAACCGGTCTTCGCCCAGGCGCAGCTCGATGGTGGCCGCGAACCCGTCGCTGCCATCGGGCTGGTAGTTCGTCCGCAGCGATAGCACGAGCCCAGCGGCGCTGAGGTGTGCGTCGCGTCGACGGGTCGGGGACCGGGCGCCCCAGCGGCCGAGCTGTCTGATGACCGGCTCCAGCTCTTGCCCCCAGTCGGTGAGCTCATACACCGTGGATCCTGCCGGCGGGGCGAGCCGGCGCCGGCGTACCACGCCGGTCTGCTCCAGTTCGTCCAGGCGATGAGCCAGCACGGTGGTGCTGATGCCGGGCAGGTCGGCCCGCAGGTCGGTGTAGCGCTTCGGTCCGAGGACGAGCTCGCGCACGACCAACAGCGCCCAGCGCTCGCCGACGAGATCGAGGGCATGGGCCATCCCGCACGCATCGTGGTAGCTGCGCATGATGGCCATGCCACCAGTCTAGTGCGGCACTTGTTGCGGCACATCATGTGCTTGTTCTCCGAAAGCAGATGCTGCTAGCGTCCCACTCCTCACCGCGCCTGCACCTTGGCGCATCGACGCCCGGAGAGGGGTACGGATGAGCGGCGTACGGGTACTCGTTGGAACCCGCAAGGGCGCGTTCGTGCTCACCGCGGACGGCACGCGGGCGGACTGGGACGTCAGCGGCCCCCACTTCGCGGGCTGGGAGATTTACCACGTCAAGGGGTCACCGGCCGATCCGGCTCGGCTGTTTGCGTCCCAGTCCAGCAGCTGGTTCGGCCAGCTCATCCAACGATCCGACGACGGCGGCGCGACCTGGCAGCCGGTGGGCAACGAGTTCCGGTACGACGGCGTCCCGGGCACGCACCAGTGGTACGACGGCACTCCGCATCCGTGGGAGTTCGCCCGCGTCTGGCATCTCGAGCCGTCGCTGACCGATCCCGACACCGTCTACGCCGGGGTCGAGGACGCCGGGCTGTTCCGATCGGTGGATGGCGGCCAGCAGTGGCAGGAACTGTCCGGCCTTCGCCGGCACGACTCTGGATCCGCGTGGCAGCCCGGGGCGGGTGGGATGTGCCTGCACACGATCTTGCAGGATCCCAGCAGACCCGAGCGGATGTTTGTGGCCATCTCGGCCGCGGGAGCGTTTCGGACCGATGACGCCGGCACCACTTGGCGGCCGGTGAACCGGGGCCTGCAGTCCAACGGCATCCCGGATGCGGATGCGGAGGTCGGGCACTGCGTGCACCGCATCGCGATGCACCCGGCGCGGCCGGACGTGCTGTTCATGCAGAAGCACTGGGACGTCCTGCGCAGCGACGACGCGGGGGAGTCGTGGCACGAGGTCAGCGGCAACCTGCCGACTGACTTCGGATTCCCGATCGACGTGCACGCACACGAGCCGGACACCGTCTATGTCGTACCGATCAAGAGCGACTCGGAGCACTATCCGCCCGACGGCAGGTTGCGCGTCTACCGCAGCCGCACGGGTGGGGACGAGTGGGAGGCACTGACGACCGGGCTGCCGCAGCGCAACTGCTACGTCAACGTGCTGCGCGACGCGATGGCCGTGGACTCGCTGGACTCCTGCGGCGTCTACTTCGGTACGACGGGCGGGCAGGTGTACGCATCCGCCAACGCCGGCGACAGCTGGGCGCCGATCGTCCGCGACCTCCCGCCGGTGCTGTCGGTGGAAGTCCAGACCCTGCCGTGATCCGGGTCGTCCTTCCCGCCCACCTGCGGACGCTGGCGCGGGTTGATGGTGAGGTGCAGCTCGACGTGGCGGGACCAGCCACGCAGCGCG
>JADGOU010000443.1 GCA_017882835.1 Frankiaceae bacterium
CGCGGAGGTGAACGTGCCCTGCACGCTCGTCGTCGCAGCCGTCGACGAGCGCCTCAACGAGGTCGGCTACATCGTGCCGGGCCTCGGCGATGCGGGCGACCGCCTGTACGGGCTGGCTGAGTAGATCCGGTCGATCAGCGCGAGGCGGACAGCTCCGCCCAGCCCTGCTCGATGAGCGGACGCACGTTCGGCGGGATGATGGACGGCACAGCGCCCAGGGTTCCCGTGTTGCTCCAATTGAGGCGCGAGAGCGCGCTCGCATCGGCGCCTGCCTCGGACATCGCCCGCACCACGACCGCGTACGCCTCCGAGTCGTCGATGATCTCGCCCAGCGGCGTCTCAGGCGTCAACGGCCCGGGCGCCGGGATCGGATCGGCCACCTCGAAGTGGTGCGCGCCGGAACGAACCCGCTCGTCCTCACGCCCCGGCAGCCTGACGACAGCCTCGCTGTTCGGCGGGACGGTGACGTCGACTTCCAACCGCCCCTCCGTACGTTCCCAACGCACCGCCACGTCTCCGTACGCGCTCGTGTGCCGCGTCGACGCCCACGTGAGGTCGGTGATGGGCTGTGGCGCGACGAGTACGGTCCGGTAGCCGGGCTCGAGCGGCGCGAGGCCGGCGAGCACCCGGTGCATCCAGTCGGCCACCGCGCCGAGGGCGTAGTGGTTGAAGCTCGTCATCTCGCCGGGGTTGATGCTGCCGTCGGGAAGCATGCTGTCGTAGCGCTCCCAGATCGTCGTGGCGCCCATCGTCACCGAGTACAGCCAGCCCGGGCAGCGGGTCGACAGCAGCAGCTTGCCGGCTGCGGCCTGGTAGCCCGTCGCCGTGAGCGCGTCGCACACCAGCGGCGTACCGACGAAGCCGGTGCCGATGATGTAGCCGCCCTCTCGGACGAGCTCGCGCAGGCGCTCCCCCATCCGCGCGCGCCGCTTCTCGTCGGGGACGAGGTTCCACGCGATCGCCATCGCGTACGCGGTCTGCGCGTCGGACGCGATCCGTCCGTTCGGCGTCACGTACTCGGCCTGGAACGCCTCGCGTACGCGCGCAGCCTCGGCCTCGTACCTGGCCGGATCCTTGCCGAGCACGCGGGCCGCGGCGACCATCGTGTCGAGGGTACGGATGAGGCAGGCGGTCGCGACGATGTCCTTGTGGGTACGGGCGTCGCCGGGCGACTCCGGCGGCGCGGCCGGGTCGAGCCAGTCGCCGAACTGCTGACGGTCGGCCCACAGCCCGTCGGTCGTGTCACGGAGCGCCGCGTCGGTCCAGGCAACCATGCTCGGCCACTGGGCGGTCAGGGTGGCGAGGTCGCCGAACCGCTCGTACAGCACGTACGGCACGATCGAGGCCACATCGCCCCACGCCGCCGAGGCGCGGGCTGGCATACGCAGGGCGTCGGGTACGACGAACGGCACGATCCCGTCGCGCTGCTGCTGCTCGAGCCAGACATCGTGCAACCACGACGACAGGAACGAGTCGCAGTCGTGGAGGTAGCTGGCCGCAGGGCTGAACACCTGGATGTCGCCGGTCCACCCCATCCGCTCGTCGCGCTGCGGGCAGTCGGTGGGGATCGACAGGAAGTTGCCCTTCATGCCCCACACAACGTTCTCGTGGAACCGGTTGAGCAGGTCGGACGACGACTCGAACCAGCCCGTACGGCGCATGTCAGAGCCGATCACCTCAGCGGTGACCGACCCCGGGTCGAACGTCCCCGGCCAGCCCTCGACCGAGGCGTAGCGGAACCCGTGGAACGTGAACTGCGGTGCCCACTCCTCGTCGCCGCTGCCACTCAGCACGTACGTGTCGGTGGCCTTCGCCTCGCGCAGCGGGCGCGTGCCGAGCTCGCCGTGCTCGAGGACCTCGGCGTGCCTGAGCGTGACGACCGTGCCTGCCGGTCCGTTGACGCGGATCCGCAACCGCCCAACGAGGTTCTGGCCGAAGTCGAGCAGGGTGACGCCGGACGGCGACGTGCTGACTTCCTGGACACCGATGGTGCCGGTGACGCGCACAGGCGGAGCTGTACGCGGCTGGGCGGTGATCGGGTCGCCGACCGTGACGGCCTGCCAGGACGAGTCGTCGAAGCCCGCTGTGTCCCAGCCCGCCTGTACCAGTCGGGCGTCGTAGTCCTCGCCCGGGTAGATGCCGGAGGCGGTGATCGGCGACTGCGTGGTGCCGCGCCAGCCGGGGCCTGTCGTGAACGTCTCGGTGGTGCCGTGGGAGTACGTGACGTCGAGCCGCACGGCGACCTCCAGCGGGCCGGTCCACACGCGGCGGATCTGGCCGTGGAAGCCGTAGCCCTCGCCGTACCAGCCGGGCGCGAGACGGACCCCGATCGCGTTGGCGCCGGCCGACAGGAGGCCGGTGACGTCGGTGGACTCGTACAGGACGCGCAGGTCGTACGGCGTCCAGCCCGGCTTGAGGATCTGGGCGTCGACGTCGACGCCGCCGATCGAGACCTGGTAGACGCCATGGGCTGTGGCGTAGAGACGTGCGGTGACCGGCGCGTCGCGCAGGGTGAGCTCGGTGCGGAGGAGCGCCGGCACGTCCTCGTCGGTGACGCTGACGGGCTGTACGGAGAAGCCGCCGGGCGTTGTCGCGAGCTGTACGGACACGGGCGTGCTCCACGGCGACGTCGACCCGTCCCTACCGGTGACGCGCAGGCTGACGTCGCGGGTCTCGCCGTGGACGAGCGGCGCGAACGGCCAGGCGACGAAGACGGAGTCGCGCCCGCTGAGGGTCACGGCCTGGTCGCTGTCGCGGATCTCGACGCGAGCCTGC
>JADGOU010000070.1 GCA_017882835.1 Frankiaceae bacterium
CTGGCAGTCCAGCCGATCAGGGCCACCGTCGTCTCGTTTGGGGAGCCGGACCCGGCGACCGGAGACGTCGTCGTCGACCTGAAGGTGCCGCAGGCAGACGCCGTCGCCCTGGCCCGGGCCGCCGCGACCGGGTCAGTGACCCTGGTCGTGCTGTCGAGCGGAGGAAGCCAGTGACGGTCGTCGCCGTGGTCGCCGGGAAAGCCTCACCGGGGGCGACGACCCTGGCCGCGGCGATGACACTGGCCTGGCCGGGGCCGATTCTGCTCATCGACGCCGACCCGGGCGGGGGAGACGTGGTGCCCGGCCTGCTGCCGGGCCGGGCGAGCACCGAGTCGGGGCTGTTGTCCTGGTCGGTGGCGACTCGACACCTTCCCGCCCTGGACGCGACGGCGGCGATGGTCGAGCACGTCCTGGCGCTTCCTGAGGCCGGGGATGCCTGGGTGATGCCCGGGTTGCAGTCCGGATCGCAGGCCGGGGCGCTGACCGGTGGTGGCTGGACCCGGCTGGCCACGGCGGTGGAACGGTGCGCGTCTGCGCTGGGCCGCGACGTCGTGCTCGACACGGGACGGTTGGGGGAGAGCACCTGTTGGCCGGTGATCGCAGTCTGTGATGTGGTGCTGCTGGTGGTCCGCCCGACGGCCCGCTCGGTGCAGGCCGCGCGCGCGGCGGCGCAGACGTTACGGACCCGGCTCGGGGACCTGGACTCGGTTTGGCTGGTCGTCAACGGCACCGGCCCGTACACGCCGGCGCAGACCGCGGCCGCGGTCGGGATCGGACACCTGCACAGCACGCCGGTCGACGCTCGGGCCGCCGCGGCGCTGGTCGACGGGTCGGTGGTCACCATACGGGGTCTGACCCGGACCAGGCTGGTCCGCGCGGCCGGCCAGGTGGCGGGCCGGATCACCGAAACCACCACCTGGTCGAGCGTGGGAGTGTCATGAGCGAGCCAGTGGACTCCCACGCTCGCAGCGACCTGCCCGCAACCATCGCGCCGTTGTGGGGAACGGCCGGCCCAACAACGGCGCCGCCGGCGCCCTCCCCGACGCCGTCGTTCGGCGCCGACGCCGGTTTCGGTGAGGCGGTCACCGAGCTGCAGCAGCGGGTCGCGACCCGGTTGTCCGCGGACGGGACCCGGTATGCCGGCCTGGACGGGGTCGGGAAGCGGCTGCGCACTCAGGCGCTGGTCAACGAAGAGCTGGAGTCCTGGGTCACCCACCGGGCGCAGGTGGGTCTGAGCGTGCTCAGCGCCGAGGAGGAGGATGAGCTGGTCGCGGCGGTGCAGGCCGCCCTCGGTGGCCTGGGCCCGCTGGAGCCGCTGCTGGCCCGCACCGACATCGAGGACATTTACTTCTCCGGGTCGGCGCCGACCATGCTGCGGCTGGCGGACGGCAGCAAGGTGCCCGGGCCGCGGTTGGGGACCTCGGACGCGAAGGTGCGCCAGCTGATCCAGTCGCTGGCCGCGTCGCCGCTGGATGACAGCGCCGGCCGGGAGTTCTCGGTGTCCCGCCCGCTGCTGCAGCTGCGGATGAGGTCGGTCGGCCTCCTCGGCGCCCGCCTGTCCGCGGCGACGGACGTCACCCCGCATCCGTCGGGGACGGTCCGGGTGCACCGGCACATGGAGACATCCCTGGAGCAGCTGCTGGACCTGGCGATGATCGACGAGGCGCTGCTGGCGTTCCTGACGGCGGTCGTGCTGGGCGGCGGCAAGATCATGGTCTCCGGCGCGACCGGGGTCGGCAAGACGGTGCTGTTGCGGGCGTTGTGCCGGTCCATCCCGCTGGATCAGATGGTTGTGACCGTAGAGGACGACCGGGAGCTGGGCCTGCACGTGGTGCCCGAGCGAGGCCGCGACGGGCAGGCGGTGCTCGAGCCGGACGGCAGCGTCCGGCTGCTGCGCCCGCAGGCGCTGGTCCGTAGCTACGAGGCACGAGCGGCGAACGCTGAGGGCCGCGGTCAGGTCACCATGGGCGACCTGCTCAACCAGTCGCTGCGCGACTCCCCGGACGTGATCGTCGTGGGCGAGACCCGCGGGGCGGACGTGGTGCACCTGCTTGACGCGGCCAGCAACGGGGTCGCCGGGGTGATGTGCACCATCCACGCAGTCTCCGCGCGGGGGGTGTTCGACCGGGTCGTGCAGATGGTCCGCAAGGCCGACCCGCCGCTGCCGGCGGACTTCGCGCTGATGGCGTCGACGTCGCTGGACGTCATTGTGCATGTGGCCCGCAACCGGGCCTATGAGCGGTTCGTCACCGAGGTGGTCCAGGTCCACTCCGGGCAGCTGGGGGAGACCGGCTACCCGGTCACCGAGCAGCTGTTCGCGCCGCGCGGCGACGGGCGGGCCGTCCCGACCGGGCACAAGCCGACCCCCGAGTTCGCGCAGCGGCTGCTCGACGTCGGGTTCGACCTGAACTGGCTGGGCCCGGGTGCTTCCACCTGGGACGGCGCCGAGGACCGGTGGCGGAGATGACCCTGCTCATCGCCGTCGGCGGCATGCTCGTCCTGACCGGCTTGGCCCTTGGTGTCGCGGTCCTGGCCGGCGTCCAGCCGCAACCACGCAAGGCCCCTGCCCTGACGTCGGCGGTCGAGCAGCGGCAGCTGTGGCGCCGCGAGCAGCTGGTCGCGATCCCGGTCGGGGTGGCCGCGATGCTGGCGACCGGGTGGGTCGCCGCCGGGCTCGGCGCGGCCGCCGTGGTCCTGATCGCCCCGGCGATGCTGCATCCGTCGGCCGCGTCGAAACGCCACATCGCCCGCCTGGAGGCGTTGGCGTCCTGGACCCGACGGCTGGCGGACCTGCTGGCCTCCGGCGCCGCCCAGACCATGCAAGACGGCCTGGCCCGGGCCGCGCTGACCAGCCCGCCCCCGATCGGCAAGGAGACCGGCGCGCTGGCCTCCCGGATGGGACCGCAAGGGCTGGAGCCGGCGCTACGGCAGTTCGCGAAGGAGATCGCTGACCCGGTCGGGGACCACGTCGCGATGGCCCTGATCGTGCGGGCCCGGCACGGCGGCATCGGCCTGGCGGAGGTCCTGTCCGCGCTGTCCCTCGACGTCGACGAGCAGGTCCGGATGCGCCGCGCCATCCTGTCCGAGCAGACCAAGCAGGTCGGCAACATCCGGATGATCCTCGGCGTCACCGTCCTGGTCTGGGTGCTGTTGGCCATCTTCGCCCGCTCCTACATGGCCCCCTACAACACCGTCGCCGGGCAGGTCGCCCTCGGTGTCATCGTCGCAGGGTTCGCGCTCACCCTCGGCTGGCTTCGCCGACTGTCCCGGCCTGTCGTCGGCGCCCGGTTCCTGCAGGACCTGGTTGACCTGCCGGGCACCGCGCCTCAGCTGCCGCCGACCGGCCAGGTGGTGGCCCGATGAACGCCCTGCAGCTGATCGCCCTCGGCGCGATGATCCTGCTGGCCGGGGCGGCGCTGCTTGTGGCTGCGTTGCGGCCGGCCCCGCCGCAGCTGGGCACCATCATGGCCCAGCTGAACGCCCAGCCCACCCGCCGCACCGCCGCACCATCGGGCTCGGCTCCCACCTGGGCGCCGGCCGGCCTGACCGCGTTCGCCGAACGGCACCTCGGCGCGGCCGAGGCGGACCTGGTCATCCTCGGCCGCGCTCGGAGCGAGCTGGCGGTGACCAAGATCGGCTGGGCCGCCGGCGGTGCGCTGCTGCCACCCGTGTTCGGGGTGATCCTGGCCGCCGGCGGGATCCACCCACCGTGGGCCATCCCTGCGGTGGCCTCGCTCGTGCTCGCTGTCCTGGCCTGGGTCAATCCGTCCCGGCAGGTTGCCGAGGACGCGGCCACGGCTCGGACGCAGTTCCGCGCCGCGCTGGCCGCGTTCCTGGCTCTGGTCGGTCTGGAACGCAAGGCCCGCGGATCCCCGGCCGAGGCCCTGGAGGAGGCGTCCCGGGTGTCCGGGTCGCGACCCTTTGCCCTGATCCACAGCGAGGTCCTGCGTGCGGAGCTGGCCGCGCAGCTGCCCTGGGACGCGCTGCGTGACCTCGGGCACCGGATCGGCGTCGACGAGCTGGTCAACCTTGCCGACATCGTCAGTACCGCCGCCGACGGGGCCGCCGTCTTCGACACACTGATGGCCGAGGCCCGCAGCATGCGGCACGCCGACCTCACCGCCCAGCAGACCCAGGCATCCCTGGCCAACGAACGCCTGACCCTGCCCACCGTCGCCTTGTTCGTCTGCTTCGGCGCCCTGCTGGTCTACCCGGCGGCCGCCCGACTCGTCGGCGGCAGCTGACTGCCTCCACGTCCACCCCGCAACCAGGTGAAACACCACCGCACCATCAACTCACAAAGGAGCACACCGTGAAGAAGATCCGCCCCATCGCCCGGCCCGTCGTCGCGCTGACGTTGGCCTACCTCACTGTCGTCGCCGTCCTGACCGGTGCGGGCACCGCGGCCCTGCAGGCGCGCCACGGCCGCCTCGACCGCGGCGCCTTGACCCTGGAGCAGGCCATCATCACCGCGGTGCTGTCCGGTGCGGCGATCGCGCTGGCCCTCGTCGTCGGCAACGCGATTCTGAGCCACTCGGCCAACATCCGCTGACCCGCCCCGACTGCCATGACGACGCCACCAGCACGTTCGCGCCACCGCCGCCGCACGGCGGTGCGGCAAGGCTGGCTGAGCGCTGCTCATTCCTCCCGACGAGATCTCGGCTCAGCCAGCCTGGAGATGGCGATCCTCTTCCCGCTCGTGCTCACCTTGACCTTCGGTGCGCTGCAGGCTGGTTTGTGGTTCGAGGCCCGCAGCATGTGCCAGGCTGCCGCGCAGGCCGGGGTGCGGGCCGGCAAGGTCTTGAACGCGCCTTCCGGGGCGGGGGCCGGCGCGGCCCGCTCCTACCTGGCCGACGTGGCCGGCAGCCTCGTCGTCGGACCCTCGCTCAGCGAGGGTCGAACCGCCGCCACGGTCACCGTCCGATGCTCCGGCCAGGCGCAGAACGTCATCCCGCTGCCCGGGTTCGAAATCAGCGTCACTCAGTCCGCGAACGCCGGTATCGAACGGTTCACTACCAGATGAGACACCTACCTAACATCCGCGCGCGGCGCCTCGCCCGACGAGGTCGAGGTGGCCTGCGCACCGATCGCCGGGACCGCGGCTCGGCGACGCTAGAGCTGTCGATCCTGGCCCCGGTGATGCTGCTGCTCATCGGGTTCGTCGTCGTCGCCGGCCGGGTCGCGGTCGCCGGCGCCGCCGTCACCTCCATCGCCGGAAACGCAGCCCGGGACGCCTCCCTGGCCCGGGACGCCCGGGGGGCTGTCGCGGCGGCGTCCAGCTCGGCCAGGGCTTCCCTGACGGCGCAGGATCTGCATTGCGCGGGCGGCGGCGACGTCGCGGTCGACCCGAGCGGGTTCGCCGGGGCCGCTCGAGGCGGCGGGGGCCAGGCGGTCGTGGTCACGGTTACCTGCCTGGTCAGCTTCTCCGATCTGGGGTTCCCCGGCCTGCCCGGCAGCCGGAGCCTCACCGACCAGGGGGTCAGCCCGATCGACCCGAACCGGGCCGCCACCAGCGGGGGGCTGTCGCCGTGATGCGCCCGAGCCCGAACCCCACCCGCCGCCGTGTCCCGGCCGGCCGGGCGAACCTGGCCACCGTGGCCCGGCCCGCTCTGGTCGCCCGGCTGGGTCACCGAATCCAGTTCACTGTGCGTCCCATCGTCCGGGACCGCGGGTCCATCACCTTGTGGGTGGCGGTCACCTTCGTGGCCATCCTGGCCGTGGCCGGACTGGTCGCTGACGGCGGAGCGAAGATCCGGGCCGGCGAGCGGGCCGACATCGTGGCCGGCGAGGCCGCCCGGGCGGCCAGCTACGCCAGCGGCCCCGACGACACCTCCCGGGTCGCCGCCGCCGCGGCGGCAGCCCGCGGGATCCTCTCCCGCTCCGGGATGGCCGGGTCGGTCGCCGTCGCCTCACCCGGGCGGATCAACGTGACCGTGCATGCCTCGGCGACCGGGCCGATCAGCGGGCTGACCTACACGGTCACCCGCAGCGCCACCGCCCAGCTGCTCCTTGGAGTCCGATCAGGAGGAACCCCATGACCCGGCTCGCCACCATCGCCAAGGGACTCAGCTCAGCCCTGCTGCTGCTCGCCGTCGTCGCCGGCCTGCCAGCGGTGCTGATCCGGATCGGCGCGTTCCCGCGCGCCATCCCGGACCTGCCCAGTCTGTGGCGGTCCGCGACCGGACCCGACCCCGCCGGCCGGGCCGTGTTCGCCGTCCTGGCCGTCCTGGCCTGGGGTTTGTGGGCCGCCTTCACGATCTCTGTTCTGCGCGAGATCGGCGCGGCGATCCGTACCCGCGGCGCCCGCACCGCCCGGCCTGTTCCCGGTTTGGACTGGTCCGCGCGCCCAGCCGCGCTGCTGATCGCCGCCATCGTCGCCATGTTCGTCGCCGCACCGCTGCTGACCGCCGCCGCACCCTACGCAGCGGCCGCCGGCCTTGCCGGGACCGGGTCGGCCGAGGGCCGCCAGCCGACCGCAGCCACCGCGGTCCACCGCCCCGGCCCGGCCCGGCACACCGGGCAGCCCACCCCCCAGCACCCGGGCGGGGCAGCTGCCGCCGAACGTCAGGATCCGGCGCAAGCTCACCAGGGCGCCGCCGTGAAGGCACCCTCGGCGGGACACACCCGCTACACCGTGCAACGACACGACACCCTCTGGTCGATCGCCGAGCGCCAGTTGGGGGACCCGCTGCGGTACACGCAGATCGCCGCGCTCAACCCGCACATCGGACCCGACCACGAGATCCGTCCCGGCCAGGACCTCACCCTGCCCGCCGACGCCCGCCGCCCCGCCACCTCGAGCTCGGGATCGTCAGCAACGCACGTCACCGTCGCCAAGGGGGACACCCTGTCGGGGATCGCGGCCGAGCACGGCAGAGCGGACTGGCGGACTGTCTGGCTGGCCAACGCCGGCAGGTCGGAACCGGGCGGGAAGGCGCTGACCAACCCCGACCACATCGAGCCGGGCTGGGACCTCACCGTGACCGCGCAGCGGCCTGCCCCCGCCGCGCCGGTCGCTGCGGCCGCACCCACAGCCACCGCGCCGCCCACCCCCCCAGCCGCCACGACGACGCCGCCGCCTGCGGCGTCACCTCAGGTGGTCAGCCCGACCCCGGCGGCCGGCAGGGGCGACCCGCCGGAACAGGAGCAGTCCGCCGCGGCCGCCACCGCGCCCGGTTCGTCCACACCCAGGACCCCGACCGCTACTGCCTCGCCGACGCCGACGCCGGCATCGAGCGTGGACCCGGCGGCGAGCCCTGCGGTGAGAACCGAGCAGCGTCTTGCGCCCACCGTGGCCGGGTTCGCTGCCGGCGGCGCGGTCCTGGCCGCCGGCGTGTTCGCCGCCCTGGCCTTCGCCCGCCGGCAGCAGTTCCGGGACCGCAGGCCGGGCCGCACCATCGCCTCCACCGGCCCCGACCTGGTCCCGGTCGAGCGGGCCACGGTCACGGTCGGCGGCCCGGCGGCGGCCGACGTCGCCCGCCTCGACGAGGTGCTGCGCCGGATCGCAGCGACGGACACCCAGACGCTGCACGTCGCCGCGGTGCAGCTGACCAGCGGCGACATCACCCTGCACCTGGCGGCGGCGGCCGAACTGGCGGATCCCTGGCGCAGCGGGGACGCCGCCGGTCTGATCTGGACGTTCGCCGCCGCCGCGGAAGCGCGCTCGGCCGGACCGGACCCCGACGAGGTCGGCGCGATCGCGCCCTACCCGACCCTGGTCAGCATCGGCTCCGACGCCACCAGCTCGTGGCTGCTCGACCTCGAGCAGGCCGGCGGACTGGTCCTGACCGGCGACTCCGACCGCTGCCTGGACCTGGCCCGGGTGATGGCCGGCCAGCTGGGTCTCAACCCGTGGGCCGACGCGGTCAGCGTCACCATGCTCGGCTTCGGCCGGGAACTGCTCGACGCCGCGCCCGGTCGGCTGCGGTACGCACCGCCGGGCGACGCCGACGCGGTGCTGTCCGCGACCATAGCCGAGGCCGTCCGAACCGCTGACTTCGCTGACGAGAACCACGTCGGCGTCGTCGAGGGCCGACGCCGGGCCGTCGCCGACGAAACCTGGGCTCCGCAGGTCCTGCTCGTGGGTGGTCAGACCTTGGGTGCCGACGACATCTTGGGTGCCGACAAAGCCGCCGCCGCGCCCACGATCGCCGGTCTGCTCGAGCTCGTCGACGCCCGCCCCGGCGCCACCGGGACCGCCGTCGTGTTCGTCGCCGCCGACCTGCCCGGCTCAGCGGCTGCTGGTGGCACGCTCGCCCATCTCAGCGCGGACGGAACCCTGACTCTGCCGAACGCCGGGCTGAGCGTCGTGGCCGGCGGCTGGGATGAGGACACCGCCCGCGGCGTCGCCATGCTCCTCGCGCACGCCAGGACCGCCCCCGACGAGAAGGTCCCAGACGCGGCAGGAGGCCAGCCGTGGCAGGCCTACAGCGACGCCGCGGGCGCGCTACGCGAACAGCTCGTGCAGCCACGGGCCACCCCGGACGTCCACGACAGCAACAGGGCATCCGGCTCCAGCTGCACGCTGCCGCTGGCGGACGAGGTCTATCTCGACGCGGCCGCGACCACCAGGCAAGACCTGCAAACCCTCGCCCCGAGCGTCCCGGCGCATCTGCGCCCGCAGATCGCGAACGCTGACCCTGGCCTCGACGACGACGTCGACGCCTGGTTCGACGCGTCGAACCCTCGAGCCAAGCTGAACCTGCTCGGCCCGCTCAGCCTGAGGATCGCGCGCCCGTCCCGTGAACGCCCGGCCTTCTACGCCGAGCTGACCGCCTACCTGGCCACCAAGGAGTATGGCGCGAGCGTCGACGAGATCGCGGACGCGTTCACCCTTGCTCCAGGCTCGGTCCGCAAGTACCTCAAGAGCGTCCGCGATCTGCTCGGCGACGACCCCGAAACGGGTCAGCCGTACCTGCCGCATGCCGATAAGTCGCCGGCGGCCAAAACCCGCGGCGTGAACATCTACCAGATCACCGGGCTGCTCATCGACGCCGACCTGTTCCGGCGCCTGCGGCTACGCGGCGACTCCCGAGGCGCGGACGGCATCCCCGACTACCTGACGGCGCTTCGGCTGGTCACCGGCGAGCCGTTCTCGCAGATGCGGCCCGGCGGAGGGGCATGGCTGGCCCAAGGCGCCCGCCTGGACCACCACCTGATCGTCACCATCGTCGACACCGCTCATTTGGTGGCCACGCACGCCCTCGCCGCCGGGGACACCCGCACCGCACGCGCCGCCGTCGAGATCGCTCGCGTCGCCGCGCCCTACGAAGAAACCCCCCGTCTGGACGAAGCGGCCGTCGACGACGCCGACGGGCTGAGGGACCAGGCCCGTCGGATCGTCGCCGAGGACGTCTGCAACCGCTCCGATGACGGCCAGCCGCCGATGGAGCTCAACGAGCGAACGAAGGAAATCCTCGCCCGCCACCACGACTGGCTCTCCCGAGCCAGCTGACCGCCAAATCGCAAGGGGAAGCCGAATGACGACGCAAACCAGGTCGCGACCGTCGCACCCGACCGTCATGCTGGAACACAACGCGACGGAGGCCAACCCATGAACACCCGCACCTCCACCCTCACCATCGTCGTCGCGGCCACGCTCGCCGCAGCCCTCACCGGTTGCAGCCCCGCCGTTGACGCCGCCAACCCCATCACCAGCGCAACCAAGACCACCATCACGACCCCGGCCACCCCGACGTCGACCTCGACGACGCTCGACCCCGCCGCC
The DNA here is from genome assembly GCA_017882835.1 of Frankiaceae bacterium. Taxonomy (GTDB): domain Bacteria; phylum Actinomycetota; class Actinomycetes; order JADGOU01; family JADGOU01; genus JADGOU01. Next base: position 9,728 of record JADGOU010000070.1, read on the forward strand.
AAGGAATCCCAAGACCGGCAGGACGCCGAGCTCGTCTGGCGGAAGTTCCTGGGTGTGCTCCTGAAGGTGGGAACCCTGCCGGCAGACCAGGTCGAGCCGGCCATCACCGCTGTTGCGGTCGATCCGGCCCTAGCCAGGTTACGAGCGCAGGAGGCGCAGTTCCGTGCTGAGCACAAGGCCGGGTACGGCCAGGACGTCTCCTACATCACCTGGCCTCAGCCGATTGGGGGCAAGGACACGGCTGTGCTGAGCGATTGCGCAGACGGCTCCCAGGCCGGGGTCCGCGACACGAAGACCGGCAACAAGCTCACAGTCGGAACCGCCAACACGCTGTTGCGCGCCACCCTGCAGCGGACGCCGCAGGGGTGGAGGGTCGCCAACAGCGAGCTGCTGGAAGGGACCACATGCACTCCCGGAAGGTGACGCGCCTCGCACGAGCCGGACTTCTTGCTGTTGTTCTTTCAGGAACGGCAGTTGAGCACGCTTGGGCTGATGGAACTGAGAACAACCCTCCACCCGTGGTTGTCACAGCGGGCCAGGGACTTGGGGGAGTGCTCATTGGCGTTCATGCCCCAGGCAGCAGCGGGGCCCCAGCGGGCAAGGGCGCCGGCGGCGCCTACCAAGGCGGGTCCAGCGTGAACAGCAACCCGTTTTTTTCCGTCAACCTCCCAGTTGGCGCTAAGGACTGGGGCGCGTGCCCTGCGGCCGGGCTCGCGTTCTGCGGCGGCGCGCCGCCGCCGCCTGCTCCGGGGGCACCTGCTCCCGCGGCCCCGCCTCCGCCGTCCGCAGTTGCTCTGGCGGTGTCGGCGTGGGGACAGCTGCAGAT
>JADGOU010000444.1 GCA_017882835.1 Frankiaceae bacterium
CGGGCTCGTCGTGGGGTTCGCACTCATCGTGGTGGCCATCTTCCGGGCCGCCGCGACCAGCGACCAGCCGTTCCTCCGTACCGCGGTCGTGGCGGCGCTGCTCGCGGTCGCCGGGGTGGCATCGCGGGCCGCGCTCGTGCCGGACCTGCGCGCTCTGGACGAACAGCTCACCGATGAGAGGTGGCGGCCTCAGCACCCCGTGCTGATCTGCAACCCGTGGTCCGGCGGCGGCAAGGTGGAAAAGTTCGGGCTACTCGAACGTGCCCGCGAGCTCAACGTCGAGACAGTGCTGCTCGACCACGGCCTCGACCTCGAGCAGCTAGCGCGAGATGCGATTGCGGGCGGCGCCGACTGCCTGGGTATGGCCGGTGGCGATGGTTCGCAGGCACTCGTGGCGTCCATCGCTATCGAGCACGACATCCCGTTCGTCTGCGTCACCGCGGGCACCCGCAACCACTTCGCCCTCGACCTGGGACTAGACCGCGAGGACCCGCGCGGCAGCATGGATGCCTTCCGCGACGCGGTCGAGCGACGCATCGACTATGCGACCGTGGGCGACCGGTTGTTCGTCAACAACGTCTCGCTCGGCGTCTACGCGACGATCGTGCAGCAGGACAGCTACCGTGACGCCAAGCGTGAGACCTCCAGGGCACTCCTGCCGGAGATGCTCGGGAGCACAGCAGAGCCCTTCGACCTGCAGTTCACCACGCCCGACGGCACCGAGGTCGGTGGCGCGTTCCTCATCATGGTGTCGAACAACCCGTACGTGCTGGGCCCGTCGGTCGACGTCTCGCAGCGCCACAGCCTTGAGACCGGCGAGCTCGGCGTCTTCGCGGTTAATGCGGCCTCGGGGGCGGAGGCCGCCCGGCTCATGGCGCGGTCCGCGGTGGGACTGCGCGGGCGGGACCCCGGCTGGCACGAGTTCACCTGCGAGTCCTTCGAGGTGAGATCCCGCGCCGGCTCGGCGTTCGCCGGGGTCGACGGTGAGGCGCTGGACATGCCAACGCCGCTGAGATTCCGCATACACCCCAGCGGTATGCGGGTGCTGGTACCCAAGTCCAACCTGGAAGTGGCAGCACGTAGGCGCGCGCGGAATGTGAGTGTGGGAGCACTCCTCGCCGTGGCGCGTGGCAAGACGTCATCGGTCAACGAAAAGGTGGAGGTCTGACAGTGACACCAACCCCTGCACGCAAGCGGACTGCGAAAGCCCCCGCTCCGGCAGCCAAGCCCACACCCAAGGCTGCCGCCCCGGCCGCCAAGCCCACGGCAAAGGCCCCAGCCCCAGTTCGCAAGCGGACTGCGAAAGCTCCCGCCCCGGCAGCCAAACGGACTGCGAAGGCCCCAGCCCCAGTTCGCAAGCGGACTGCGAAAGCTCCCGCCCCGGCCGCCAAGCGGACTGCGAAGGCTCCAACCCCGGCACCTGCCGCCGCGATACCGGCTGCTCCGGCGCCACTCTCGTTGCAGGAGCGCCGCGACATCGGGCGCGAGGCCCGTCGGCGTGTGCCCCGGTCGAGCCACGGCACCTGGGAGCCCGCCGCAGGCCGGCGCGACCCGGTGACCTTGCTGGAGGAGCAGAACGCCAACCGCGTGCCGTGGCTGGTGCCCGTGCGTCACGCCCGGATGCGGGTGTCGCCGTTCACCTTCTATCGAGGCACGGCCCGCATCATGGCGGCCGACCTCGCACCCACGCCTACCTCGGGCCTTCAGGTGCAGCTCGGCGGCGATGCGCACCTGTCCAACTTCGGTGCCTACGCCTCTCCTGAACGAGAGCTCATCTTCGATGCCAACGACTTCGACGAGACCCTGCCCGGACCGTGGGAGTGGGACGTCAAGCGGCTGGCAGCCAGCTTCACGGTGGCCGGGCAGCATCTCGGCCTCGACCGCGCCGCCATCCGGAAGGCCACGGCCACCGTCGCCAGGGCCTACCGCAAGGCGATGGCGGAGTACGCGCCGATGGGACACCTCGACGTCTGGTACGACCAGTTCACGGTCGAGGACCTGCAGGCGGCCAACCACATCAGCACCGCCGAGATGGCCGAGCGCGTGAAGCGGTTCAGCACCAAAGCGCGCAAACGCACGAACCTGCAGGCCCTGGCGAAGCTGGTCGAAGAGGTCGACGGCCGCTACCGCATCCGCAGCCAGCCGCCCCTGCTGGTGCCGTTGCGGGAGCTGCCTGACGAGGCATCTCCGGCCGTCCTCGAGGAGGTCGTGCGCGTCGGGTTCGAGCAGTACAAGGCGACACTTCCAGGAAACCGGCGCACCCTGGTGGAACGCTTCACCCCCATCGACATGGCCCTCAAGGTGGTGGGAGTGGGCAGCGTCGGCACTCGATGTTTCATCATGTTGCTGGAGGGCCGCGACCGCGATGACCCGCTGTTCCTGCAGATCAAAGAGGCAGGTCCCTCCGTCCTCGAGGAGTACCTCGGCGGCAGCGCCTACCCGAACAGCGGCCAGCGGGTCGTCGAGGGGCAGCAGCTGGCGCAGGCGCAGTCCGACATCTTCCTGGGCTGGACCGAGGGGCGCGAGAGCAGGCAGTTCTACGTCCGGCAACTGCGCGACTGGAAGGGCTCGGTCGATGTCGAGGCCGCCACAACGCTGAACCAGGTCGAGTTCTACGCCCGGCTGTGCGGTCGAACGCTCGCCCGCGGACATGCCCGATCGGGGGACGCGGCGTCGATCGCGGCGTACCTGGGCAACGGGGACGCCTTCGACCGCGCGGTCACCGACTTCAGCGAGGCTTACGCCGAGCAGAACCTGCGTGACTTCAACGCA
>JADGOU010000071.1 GCA_017882835.1 Frankiaceae bacterium
GGCTGGTGGACCGATCGCCGGCCGCGCCGGTGGATGATCCCAGTGGGGATGAGCACCGCGGGCATCGGCGTCGCGCTTTCCGGCCTGTCCACCAGCTACCTGCTTACCTGGCTGGCCTTCGCGCTCTCCGGGCTCGGGATCGCCGCCTTCCACCCGGAGGGAGCCCGGGCCGCTCGGCAGGCCGCCGGCAACAGCACCCGGGCGATGAGCGTGTTCGCCCTCGGCGGCAACACCGGCTTCGCGATCGGGCCCCTGTTCGCCACCCCGGTGCTGCTCGCGACCGGGGTGCGGGGGACCGGGCTGCTCGTCGTACCGGCCGCCGTCATGGCGGTGGTGCTGGTGACCCGGCTCAACCGGGTGCTGGACGGCGCGGGTGGGCGGCATCGAGACGCGCGACTGCCCACCGGGACCGACGACTGGCCGCTGTTCCTCCGGCTCACCGCGGTGGTCATGGTCCGCTCGGTGCTGTTCTTCGGGCTGACGTCGTTCCTCGGCCTGCACTTCATCGACGACCTGCACGCCACCAAGGCCGAGGCCGGAGTCGCGCTGACCGCGTTCCTGTTCGCCGGTGCGAGCGGCACGCTGCTCGGGGGATGGCTGGCCGACCGGGCCGGCAAGCTCGCCTGCGTGCGGCTCGGCTTCGCCCTCGCCGTACCGGCTCTGCTCGGCCTGGTGCTCGCCACCAGCCAGCCGCTGGCGCTGGTCTTCGTCGTGCTCACGGGCGCCGCGGTCTACCTGCCGTTCTCGGTGTTCGTCATGCTCGGCCAGGACTACCTGCCGAACCGCATCGGTACGGCGAGTGGCGTCACGGTCGGGCTCGCGGTCAGCGTCGGCGGGCTGACCAGCCCACTGCTCGGGGTTCTCGCCGACTTGGCGAGCCTGCGGGTGGCCCTGAGTGCCCTGCTGGTGCTGCCGGTGCTCGCACTGCTGCTGGCCACTCGGCTGCGGGAGCCTGCTGCTGCACCTGCTCGTGCGCCGGCCGACCGGACCGCCGCCTAGCTAGTGGGCTTTGGCAGCGCTGCACCGGCGATACCGCGCAAGCCCGCCTTGGTGGTCGCCACCGAGAGTATGTCGGGAGTGGGCTGCGCCGCCGCGATCGTGGTGCGCTCAGTGCACGGTCGGACGGCGTGTCGCGGACACCACAAGCACCACGATCACCAAGGGGGCACGAGTGGCCGAAGCCCTCGATCGCCAGCACGGCCCGGGCGGGTGCGACGTGACCTACCGGCGGGTATCGCCGAACTCGTTCGGGGCTTGAGTCAGTAGCCCGGCGGCGTGCCGACCGGCGACGGCCGCCGCGAGGAAGTAGCCGTGGTCTTCGTCCAGCCCCCGACCCATTGTGGCCAGTGGCACCGGACAGGCCCGCAGTACGGCGTCCAGACCGTCGACCGGCACGGAAACGAGCCGGTGGCGGTCGGCCAGCCCGCGCAGGTCTGCAGCTACGGCAGCCGCCAGCGGGCCGGTCAGCGCCGGTACGGCGACGTCGGCCACCGCCAGCGCCACCCGGCCGAACGCGGTCAGCGAGTGGTGCGACACCCCGCGGTGGCGCTCCCGCGGGTCGGCGTCGGAGATGCGCAACGCCGCGACCGGGCGGCCGCCGAGCACCGCCACCGCGTTTACCGCCTCGCCGGCCGCCACCCCGGAGAACCCCCACGGCGTGTCCGTGCCGAGATTGCCCGGACCCTGCACGACCACCGCGACCTCGGCGCCCAGCACCTCCCGGGCGGCGATCAGCCCGGTGTGCAGGGTGACCGCCTCCAGGTCCCCGCCGAAGGCCTGCCCGACGGTGACCGTGCCCACCAACAGCCCGGCGGCGCGCAGCCCGGCGACCGTGCGGGAGAACCACAGCGGCAGCGCGCCGCCGTCGGTCATCACGTAGCCCACCCGGGTACCGGGCCGGTCGGCGGCGATGGCGGCCGCAATCGCCGGCAGGGCGGAGTGCAAGTCCGCAACCACCACCGGCATGCCGGCCAAGTCGTCCGCGGCCGCCACCGTGGCGTGGTGGGCCGAGTCCGGCTCGTCCACGCCGAGGACTACCACCTGCAGCGGCGAGTAGCGCGCCTTGACGACGTGCCCCGGCCCGCTGGGGTCCGCTGGCAGCCGGCCCGGGACCGCTACCACGAGCGCACAGCCGCCGGTGCCCAGGCCGAGGTGCGCTGCGGTGGTGTTCAGCAGCACGGTGTCCCCAGGCTCCGGCCGGCCGACGAGTGGGGGGTGCGCCAGCGCCACCACGAGCGCCGTCCCGTCGGCGTCCACCACCCGGACGTCGAGCTCCACCGATCCGGGCCACTCCCGGCGTACGGCGAGGACCTCACCGCTACGCCACCGGATCACGATCGGCAGGCTAGCCACCGACCGGGTGCTAGCGTCGGCCGGCAGCCCGGAAGGTGCGCGGGAAGGGGGGCGCCGATGTCGGCCCGACGGACGGAGCGCCTGGTCAACCTGGTCATCTGCCTGCTGGCCACGCGCCGTTTCCTCACCGTCGAGCAGATCCACACGGCCGTGCCCGGCTACGACCAGGCCGGGGGAGTGGCCGACGAGGCGTTTCGGCGAATGTTCGAGCGGGACAAGGAAGAGCTGCGCGAGCTCGGGATCCCGCTGCAGACCGGCAGCCACAGCGGGTGGGACGACGAGGTCGGCTACCGGATCGCCAGCCGGGACTACGCCCTGCCCGAGATCACCCTAGAACCGGACGAGGCGGCGGCGCTCGGCCTGGCCGCCCGGCTCTGGCAGTCCGCCGGCCTGGCCCGGGCCGCGACCAGCGCGTTGGTCAAGCTGCGGGCCGCCGGGGTGGAGGTCGAGCAGCCGGTCGACCTCGAGCCCCGGGTGGCGGTGACCGAGCCGGCGTTCGAGCCCTGCCTGGCCGCGGTGCGCGCCGGCCGGGTGATCGCGTTCGACTACCGCACCGGCCACAGCGCCGAAACCGCTCGGCGGGTGCTGGAGCCGTGGGGCGTGGTGTCGTGGCGCGGCCGGTGGTACGTCGTCGGCCACGACCGCGACCGGGACGCCACCCGAGCCTTTCGGTTGTCCCGGATCCAGGGAGGCGTGCAGGCGGTCGGCCGACCGGGAGCCGTGCAGCCGCCGGCACACGTCGACTTGGTGGCCGCGGTCGCCGCGCGGGCTAGTTCCGGGGGCAATCGGACCGCCCGGCTGCGGGTACGTCCCGGTGCCGCCGTCGAGCTGCGCCGCCGCGGGCAGGTTATTGCCGGCCCGGAGCCCGCCGGTCGAGACGAGGCAGACCCACTCGGTCTAGACGTGGCAGACCCACTCGGCTGGGACCTGCTGGAGCTGGCGTACTCCTCCGCTGAGCAGCTGGCGGACGAGGTGGCCGGCTTCGGCGCCGATGTCGTCGTGGTCGACCCGCCGGAGGCGCAAGCGGCGGTCATCCGTCGGTTGAGCGCGCTGGTCGGACCGTGAGCGGCGCGGCCGACCGGCTGCCCCGGCTGCTGGCCCTGGTGCCTTACCTGCTGGCCCATCCGGGCGTGCGCATCGCCGAGGTGTGCGCGGTCTTCGGCGTGACCGAGCGGCAGCTGCGCGCCGACCTCGACCTGCTGTTCGTCTGCGGACTGCCCGGCCACGGCCCCGGTGACCTGATCGACGTCAGCTATTCCGGTGACCGGATCCTGCTCAGCAACGCCGACGAGCTGGCCCGGCCGCTGCGGCTCAACGCCGACGAGGCGCTGGCGCTGGTGGTCGCGCTGCGGACCTTGGCCGACGTACCGGGCGTGCAGGAGCGGGACGCGCTGGACCGAGTGCTGGCCAAGCTGGAGAGCGCCGTTGCCGGGGCGGCGCCCGACGGCGTACCGACCGACCAGGTCGTGGTCAGTATGGAAGTCGAGGCCGACGTGCTGGGCACCGTCCGGCGGGCGCTGGCCGAGCACCGTCGGCTGCACCTGACCTACCACGTCGCCGCTCGGGACGAAACCACCGAGCGCGACGTGGACCCCATGCGACTGTTGCTGGTCGACGGCCGCTTCTACCTGGAGGCCTGGTGCCGGCGGGCCGAGGGTGTCCGGCTGTTCCGGCTCGACCGGATCGTGGGCGTGGCCCTGCTGGACGCACCGGCGCAGCCGCCCCCGGATGCCCAGCCGCGCGACGTGGCCGACGGCCTGTTTCAGCCATCGCCGACCGACACCCTGGTCAGTCTGGAGGTGGCGCCGGCCGCCCGCTGGGTCGCCGACTACTACCCGTGCCAGGACGTGACCGAGATCGCGAACGGCTGGCTGCGGGTGCGGCTGCGCACCCCGGAGGTCGGCTGGGTCCGCCGACTGGCGCTGCGGCTGGGGGCCGCCGGCCGGGTGCTCGAGCCACCGGAGCTGGCTGCTGAGGTCCGGGCCGAGGCGCGTCGAGCCCTGGCGGCGTACGACGCCGTCGAGTCGCCGCAGCGCTGACGCCAACGGCGCCGGGTGGATGCCGGCGTAGCAGTCAAGGATTTCGCGCGATCTGCCGAACAACTTCGGCAACGAGTCCCCGCACGGGACGGGCGGCTCGGCCGGTGAGAGAGAAGCCACCGTATGACGACGATCCGCGCATCCTGCCCACGCTGTGGTGAGGTCGAGTTGACCGCCGCCCAGGTCAGCCTCGACGTCTGCGCCAACGCTCCGTTGTCGTCGTACGCCTTCGCCTGTCCGGTCTGCCACGACGGCATTCGCAAGCCCGCTGACGACCACGTGGTGTCGCTGCTGGTCAGCGGCGGGGTCTCCGCCGACGTCTGGGAGATCCCGGCCGAGGTTCTCGAAGAGAAGACCGGGCCCCCGATCGGGTACGACGACCTGCTCGACTTCGTGCTCCGGCTCGAGGTCGAAGACCATCTGTCCTGGCGGGCCGGGCTGATCGTCCAGCACTGATCGGGTCGCGCCGGCGTCGACTCAACGCAGGCCCGGTCGATAGGGTTCGTGAGTGCTTGCCGGAGCCCTCATCGTTGTGGTCACCGTGGTCATCGGGCTGCTGCTGCTGGCGCTGATGAGCCTGCGATTGTGGCGACAGGTCAGCGCCTTGGGCCGGTGCGTCGGCCAGGCCTCTGGCCGGCTGGACACCGCCACTGCCGCGTTGGAGCCCGAATAACTGACCGAGGACTGGGCGCCGCCGGCCATTAGACCTCGTCAGGTTGGCGGGCGGGCGTAAAGTCTGGGGCACGTGTCGACAGCAGAAGGTGGCCCGGATGTTTGATCACGGTCTCGGCGGCTGGGAGATCATCCTCATCCTCGTGCTCTTCATGGTGCTGTTCGGGGCAAAGCGGCTGCCGGAGTCGGCCCGCTCCCTGGGCCGTTCAATGCGGATCTTCAAGTCCGAGGTCAAGGGTTTGCATGACGACGATGCCCAGCCGGCTCGGGTAACCCCGCAACCGGACGCCGTCGTCCAGCCGGCCGCGCTGCCGGCCGGTCAGCCGCCGGTCGTGGCCACGCCGCCGGTCCAGGCAGTGGCGCCCATCCAGGCGACCCCGCCGGTGGCGGCTGCACCGTCGGTCGCGGCTGAGCCGCCCGTGCCGGCCGCGCCGCCGGTAATGGGCGACACCGCTCCGCCGCCCGCCCAGCCCCGCTGACCGTGCCGGCGGCAGCGGGCCGCCGGCGGTTGCTGGTTCGCCGCCGCGGCAGCGACCCGGACGGCGAGATGAGTCTCGCCGACCACCTGCGGGAGCTGCGCAACCGGCTGATCAAGTCCGGGATCGCGCTCGCCATCGCGGCCGTCGTCTGCTACATCGAGTGGAAGCCGCTGTTCAACTTCCTGTCCCGGCCCTACTGCAGTATCGCGGTCGGGCAGCAGCACGGGTGCCAGCTCTACACGTTCCAGCCGCTGGACCAGTTCCTCATCCGACTGCGGGTGTCCCTGATGGCCGGCGCCGTGGTCAGCTCTCCGGTCTGGCTCTACCAGCTCGGTGCCTTCATCACCCCCGGCCTCAAGCGCAAGGAGAAGCGGTACGCCGGCGGCTTCCTCGCCGCGTCGTTGTCGTTGTTCCTCGTCGGCGTGGTCTTCGCCTACCTGACCATCGACCGCGGACTGGCCTTCCTGCTCGACATCGGCGGGTCCCGGATCGAGCCGTTGCTCGGCGTCACGCCGTACCTGAACTTCGTCACGCTGACGCTGGTGGCCTTCGGGACAGCCTTCGAGTTCCCCGTGGTCGTCGTGTTTCTCAACCTGGTCGGCGTGCTCACCACCGACCGGATGCGGGCCTGGCGGCGGGGCATGATCTTCGGGTTGTTCGTCTTCGCGGCGTTGATCACGCCGAGCCAGGACCCGTTCACGTTCACCTTCATGGCGATCCCGCTGTGTCTGCTCTACGAGGTGTGCATCATCATCGGCCGGCTCCGGGATCGGTCCCGGCGACGGCAGCAGGCGCAGGACGGGCTGGCCGCGCTGGCTGACGACGAGGCCTCGCCGCTGCCTCCACCGGAGCCCGTGCTTACGACGGTCGAGACCACATCGCGGGCACCCGCCAACACGGGTCGAGGAGCCGCCGGCTAGCTAGGTCGGCACCGTCGAGCCGGGTTCGTAGACGTCGGGCTGTCCCGGGCGGCGGCGAGGATGATCTGGCTGGTCGTCGACGTCGAAGGAGTCCGCGTGCCCGTGCGCAGCCGGCGGCCGACCGCGGCGCAGTGGCTGGCCGGGGCCCGGCTGCGCACCTTGCCGGCCGCGATCGCGCCGGTGCTGGCCGGCACGGGTGTCGCCGTCGCCACCAAACCAGGTGGTGTGGTGGAAAGCGGAAGCTACTCGTTGTCGGGGCGCTCGCCGCGGCGGCGGCCTTGACCTGCACCGGCGGCCTGGACCTGCACCGGCGGACCCTGGCCGTACGGCTATCACGCCCTCGGCGAGGTGTCGGTGTTCCTGTTCTTCGGGCTGGTGGCGGTGCTCGGCACGGCGTACCTGCAGCCTCGCGCGGTGACCGGCCCCGGCCTGGCCGTCGCGGTCGCCATGGGCAGCTTCGCCGGCGCGATCCTGGTCGCGAACAACCTGCGCGACGTCGCCTCCGACGGCCGTGCCGGCAAGCGCACGCTGGCGGTCGTGCTCGGTGTCCGCCGTACCCAGGTCGTGTTCGGCGGGCTGCTGGCGTTGCCGTTTGTCGCCTGCCTGAGCGTGGCCGGCGGCCGTGGACATCGTGCTGACCGCAGCGGTGCGGGCCGTCGACGTGGTGCGCTGTGGTCCGCGCTGGTGGGCCGGTGTGCTCGGCGCAGCTTCGACTCGGCCGTGAACGAGCGGGCCAACACCCTGCGCTGGCCGCGCGGACCACGCCGCTACGAGCTCGCCATCCTGGCCGAGCTGCGGGCGTTCCGGCCGCAGGCCTTCGTCCGCCCCCTCGCAGCTTCACCCACGCCGTGGTCGTGGTTGGGACCTGAACCGACGCCCGGGACGACAATGACGTGGGTGAAGGTCGGCACGGCGGCAGCTTCACCCACGCCGTGGTCGTGGTTGGGACCTGGGACGGCGGCCCGGACACTGCCGGGGGTGCGGCTGGGGGGTGCGGCTGGGGTGCGGCTGGGGTACGGCGGCGAAGCTGGCGCCCGCCCTGTCGGCAACACCCCGTCGTACGGGCCGGCATGCGGATCTGCCCCGACGCCGAGCTCGACGACAGCCTGCTCGACGTCACTGTCGTCGGACCGCTGTCCCGGACGGCGCTGCTCCGGCTGTACCCGACCGTCCGGTCCGGGGCGCACGTGCGGCATCCGGCGGTGACCACCCGGCGGGCACCGGCGGTCACGCTGGCCGCGGCCGGTGTCGTCGGCTACGCCGACGGCGAGCGGCTGGGACCGCTGCCGCTGCGCAATGAATGCCGGGCGGGCGCACTGCGAGTGCTGGCGCCGGCTGGCAGTCACCGGACGTAACCTGAGCGCATGTCGTCTCCGGCGGAGCGGTACTTCGCGGCCCGGCGGCGAGCGGCCTCCTCGGTCCTAACCGATTTCGCCGCCGGCTACGGCTTCCCGCTGGACGACTTCCAGGCGCAGGCCTGTCGGGCGCTGGAGGCGGGGGAGGGCGTCCTGGTCGCCGCCCCCACCGGCGCCGGCAAGACCGTCGTCGGCGAGTTCGCCGTGCACCTGGCGCTGCGCGACGGCCGCAAGTGCTTCTACACCACGCCGATCAAGGCGCTGTCGAACCAGAAGTACGCCGACCTGGTCGCCCGCCACGGCGAGGCGGCGGTCGGACTGTTGACCGGCGACAACACGATCAACGGCGCCGCCCCGGTGGTGGTAATGACCACCGAGGTGCTGCGCAACATGCTCTACGGCGGCTCGGCCGCGTTGCGCGGCCTGGGCTACGTGGTCATGGATGAGGTGCACTACCTGTCCGATCGGTTCCGCGGTGCGGTCTGGGAAGAGGTGATCATCCACCTGCCCGAGTCGGTGCGGTTGGTGTCGCTGTCGGCCACCGTGTCCAACACCGAGGAGTTCGCCGACTGGCTGGTCACCGTCCGCGGCCACACCACCGTGATCGTCGAGGAGCACCGACCGGTGCCGCTGTGGCAGCACGTACTGGCCGGCAACCGGCTCTACGACCTGTTCGTCGACGAGGAGCACAAGGCGGTCAACCCGGAGCTCGTCCGGTTCGGTCGCGATCACGCCCGGATCCAGCGCCAGCTGGACCGCCACGGCCGACCGGGGCGGCCCCGGTCGCGCGGCTCGCGCGGCTCGGGCGTCCCCAGCCGGGTGGAGGTGATCGAGCGGCTGGACGCCGAGGGGCTGCTGCCGGCGATCACGTTCGTCTTCAGCCGGGTCGGGTGCGACGCGGCGGTGGCGCAGTGCCTGCGCGCCGGGCTGCGGCTGAACTCACCGGAGGAACGCGCGGCCGCCCGGGAGCTGGTCGAGCAGCGCACCGCCGAGATCCCGGCCGAGGACCTGCGCGTGCTGGGCTACTGGGAGTGGCGCGATGGCCTGGAGCGGGGCATTGCCGCCCACCACGCCGGCATGCTGCCCACCTTCAAGGAGGTGGTGGAGGAGCTGTTCGGTCGCGGGCTGGTCAAGGCAGTCTTCGCCACCGAGACCCTCGCTCTGGGCATCAACATGCCGGCCCGCTCCGTCGTGCTGGAGAAGCTGGTCAAGTGGGACGGCGAGACCCACGCCGACATCACCCCCGGCGAGTACACCCAGCTCACCGGCCGGGCCGGTCGCCGCGGCATCGACGTCGAAGGGCACGCCGTCGTGCTCTGGCAGCCCGGCCTGGACCCGGTGGCCGTCGCCGGACTGGCCTCCACCCGGACCTATCCGCTGCGGTCGAGCTTTCGCCCGTCGTACAACATGGCGGCCAACCTGGTCGGCAGCGTCGGTCGCGAGCCGGCCCGGGCGCTGCTGGAGTCCTCGTTCGCGCAGTTCCAGGCGGACCGGTCAGTGGTCGGGCTGGGCCGGCAGGTCACCCGCAACCTGGCCGCACTGGCGGGTTATCAGCAGGCGATGACCTGCCATCTCGGGGACTTCGCGGCGTACGCCGAGATTCGCCGGGAGATCCGGGCTCGGGAGTCCGCACTGGCTCGCAAGGGTGCCGGGTCCCGGCGGGCGGCGGCCACCGAGGCGCTGGCGCGGCTGCGGATCGGCGACGTCATTCGGGTGCCGGCCGGGCGCCGGCACGGCCTGGCGGTGGTGCTCGACCCGGGGGTCAGTGCCGCCGGCGAGGCGCACCCGCTGGTCCTGACCGCGGAGCGCTGGGCCGGACGGCTCTCGGCCACGGACTTCCCGACGGCTGTCGAGCCGCTGGGTCGGGTCAAGGTGCCGCGGCACTTCAACCACCGCTCGCCGCAGGCCCGCCGCGACCTGGCGGCGGCGCTGCGGACCAGCGGCGTCGGCGCCGAGGCCGGGCGGCCGGGACGGGCGCGCTCGCTGGCAGCCGAGGACGACGAGCTGGCCCGGCTGCGGGCGGCCCTGCGCCGACACTCCTGCCACGGCTGCGCCGAACGCGACGACCACGCCCGCTGGGCCGAGCGCTACGACCGGCTCCGACGCGACACCGACGCCCTCGAGCGGCGGGTGCAGAGCAAGACCAACACGATCGCCCACACCTTCGACCGGGTTTGCGCGGTGCTCGACGACCTCGGCTACCTCAGCGGCGACACGGTCACGCCGCTGGGACAGCAGCTGGCCCGGGTTTACTCCGAGGCGGACCTGTTGGTGGTGGCGTGTTTGAGCCGGCGGTTGTGGGACGAGTTGAGCGCCGCCGAGCTCGCCGCCTGCGTGTCCGCGCTGGTCTACGAGGCGCGTCGACCGGACGACGTCGCCGCCAAGGTGCCCGCCGGCCGAGTGCGGGACGCGCTCGCCGGCATGGTCCGCGCCTGGGCGGCCCTGGACGAGGTGGAGAGCGCGCACGGGCTGTCGTTTCTGCGCGAACCGGACGTCGGGTTCGCCTGGGCAGCCTTCCGCTGGGCCTCGGGAGCCTCCCTGGACGCCGTGCTCAGCGAGTCTGCCGAGGGCACGGACCTTTCGGCCGGGGACTTCGTCCGCTGGACCAAGCAGCTGCTCGACCTGCTGGCCCAGGTGGCTCTGGTCGCGCCGGCCGACAGTCCGGTGCGGGGGACTGCGGCGGCGGCGGTGACCGCCCTGCGGCGCGGTGTGGTCGC
>JADGOU010000072.1 GCA_017882835.1 Frankiaceae bacterium
TGCACGGCGACGACACTGCGCCCCCGCCCCGGTGGTCTCCTCGACGGTACGGCGAGAGCCGGCCGAGGGAAAGCCCTGTGGTCGACCCGTCGTACGGCGGAGCGCTCAGCGCGGGACGACGGGTCAGACCTCCGGGTCGTCCTCCAGCCGCGCGAGCCAGGTGGCGAAGCGTTCGACCGCGACCTCGAACTCCGGGTACAGGTCGAGGAAGTCGCGCAGTCGCTCGGCCAACCACTCCAGCGTGATCGCCTCGCCGCCACGCCGCTCGGCGAGCTCCTCCAATCCCCGGTCGGTGAAGTACACCGCCAGCGCTACCGGGCGAACGCGGCGTCGAGGAGCGCCACCTGTTCGGCCTCATGCATCCGGCTGGAGCCCGCCGCCGGACTGGCCGAGGGCCGGCGGGCCACCCGGCGCAGCCGACGGTCGTCCGGCAGGAAGTCCGGCAGGCTCATGGCGATGTGCGTCCAGGCGCCCATGTTGGCCGGCTCCTCCTGCACCCAGACGACGTCGTGCGCGTCGGGGTAGGCCACCAGGGCGTCGGCAATCTCCTCGCCGGGAAGCGGGTAGAGCCGCTCCACCCGCACGATCGCCGTGTCGTCGGCCTCGGCCTTGGCCCGCGCCTTGGCCAGGTCGTAGTAGACCTTGCCGGTGCACAAGATCACGCGGGTAACCGCGTCGGCCGCCGGCGACTCCGGATCAGGCAACACCGGCTGGAACCCGCCGTCGGTGAACGCCGAGGTCGGCGAGGTCGCCGCCCGCAGCCGCAGCATCGACTTGGGAGTGAAGACGACCAGCGGCCGGCGTACCGGGCCGAGGACCTGACGGCGCAGCAGATGGAAGTAGTTGGCCGGGGTCGAGGGCAGGGCCACCGTCATGTTGTCCTCGGCGCACAGCGACAGGAAACGCTCGATCCGCGCGGTGGAGTGGTCCGGACCCTGGCCCTCGTAGCCGTGCGGCAGCAGCAGGGTCACCCGGCTGTGCTGGCCCCACTTGGCCTCGCCGGCCGCGATGAACTCGTCGATGATCGACTGGGCGCCGTTGACGAAGTCGCCGAACTGCGCCTCCCAGCACACCAGGGCGTCCGGGCGAGCGACCGAGTAGCCGTATTCGAACCCCAGCGCGGCGAACTCCGACAAAAGCGAGTCGTAGACGTAGAACGGCACGCCCTGGTGCAAGTGCTCCGGGCCGAGGTGCTTGAGCGGGGTGTAGTCCGCGCCGGTCTTCCGGTCGACGACGACGACGTGGCGCTGGCCGAAGGTGCCGCGCCGGCTGTCCTGACCGGCCAGGCGCACCGGCCGGCCGTCGAGCAGCAGCGAACCGAAAGCCAGGGTCTCGCCCATCGCCCAGTCGATGGTGTCGTTGCTGACCATCTGCGCCCGCTTGGCCAGCTGGGGCTGCAAGCGGGGATGCACGGTGAACCCGTCGGGCCGAGCCACCTGTGAGTCGGCGATGGTCTTGACCGCCTCTAGGGAGATAGCCGTCGCCGGCTCTGGCACGGTCGCCACCGACTCCGTCTCCGGCTCGTCGGCGGCCTGCGACGAGGCGTCCCGGGTCTCGGTGAAGGCGTTCTCCAAGTGCTGCTGGTAGTTGCGGAGTGCCTCCTCGGCCTCCGTCAGCGTGATGTCCCCGCGGCCGATCAGGGACTCGGTGTAGAGCTTGCGCACCGACCGCTTCTTGTCGATCGTGTCGTACATCACCGGCTGGGTAAACGAGGGCTCGTCGACCTCGGAGTGCCCGCGTCGGCGGTAGCACAGCAGGTCGACGACGACATCCTTCTTGAACTCCTGCCGGAACTCGAACGCCAGCCGGACCACCCGCACGCAGGCTTCCGGGTCGTCACCGTTCACATGGAAGATCGGTGCCTGGATCATCCGGGCGGCATCGGTGGCGTAGACGCTGGAGCGGGCGGCGGTCGGTCCGGTGGTGAACCCGACCTGGTTGTTGACGACGACGTGCACAGTGCCGCCGGTGCGGTAGCCGCGAAGCTGGGACAGGTTCAGCGTCTCGGCCACCACGCCCTGGCCGGCGAAGGCCGCGTCGCCGTGCATGAGTACCGGCAGCACGCTGAAGCCCTGCTCGCCTTTGTTGATGACGTCCTGCTTGGCCCGCACGATGCCCTCGAGTACCGGGTCGACCGCCTCGAGGTGGCTCGGGTTGGACGCCAGCGACACCGAGACCTTGGCACCGTCCGCGGCGGTGTAGGTGCCCTCCGAGCCCAGGTGGTACTTCACGTCGCCGGAGCCGTGCGCCGTGCGCGGGTCGATGTTGCCCTCGAACTCTCGGAAGACCTGGCCGTAGCTCTTCCCGACGATGTTGGCCAGCACGTTCAGCCGGCCGCGGTGCGGCATCCCGATGGCCACCTCGTCCAGCCCGGCATGAGCGGCCTCGGTCAGTACGGCGTCCAGCAGCGGGATCGAGGACTCCCCGCCCTCCAGCGAGAACCGCTTCTGCCCGACGTACTTCGTCTGCAGGAAGGCCTCGAACGCCTCCGCGGCATTGAGCCGCTCCAGGATGTGCAGCTGCTCGGCGCGCTCCGGCTTGGCCGCCGGCTTCTCCACCCGATCCTGCAGCCAATCCCGCTGCTCGGGGTCCTGGATGTGCATGTACTCCACACCGACAGTGCGGCAGTAGGAGTCCCGCAGTACGCCGAGGATCTCCCGCAACGCCATCACCGGCTTGCCGCCGAAGCCGCCGGTAGCGAACTCCCGGTCGAGGTCCCACAGCGTCAGCCCGTGGTTGACGATGTCAAGGTCCGGGTGGCTGCGTTGCTTGTAGTCCAGCGGATCGGTGTCGGCCATCAGGTGCCCACGGACCCGGAAGGCGTGGATCAGTGCGATCACTCGGGCCGGCTTGCCAACCTGGTCCTCGTGCGAGGTGGCGATGTCGCGCACCCAGCGCACCGGCTCGTACGGGATCCGCAGCGACCGGAATACCTCGTCGTAGAACCCGTCGCCGCCGAGCAGCAGCTCGTGCATCCACCGCAGGAAGTCGCCGGACTGCGCGCCCTGGATGATCCGATGGTCGTATGTCGAGGTCAGCGTCAGCACCTTCGACACGGCGAGGCGGGCCAGGCTCTCCGCGGAGGCGCCCTGGTGCTCGGCCGGGTACTCCATCGCCCCGACGCCGATGATCGCGCCTTGGCCGGCCATCAGCCGAGGGACCGAGTGCACGGTGCCGATGGTGCCGGGATTGGTGAGGCTGATCGTCGTACCGGCGAAGTCGTCGATGGTCAGCTTGTTGTTCCGGGCCTTGCGGACGATCTCCTCGTAGGCCGCCCAGAAGGCGGTGAAGTCCATCGCCTCGGCCCCCTTGATGGCGGCCACGACCAAGGATCGGGAACCGTCCTTGCCCGGGAGGTCGATGGCCAGGCCTAGGTTGATGTGCTCGGGGGTGACCAACGCCGGCTTGCCGTCGACCTCGGTGTAGGCGGCGTTCATCTCTGGGAACGCGCCGAGGGCCTGGACGAGTGCGTAGCCGATCAGATGGGTGAACGACACCTTGCCGCCGCGGGAGCGGGCCAGGTGGTGGTTGATCACCGTGCGGTTGTCGATCAGCAGCTTGGCCGGCACCGAGCGAACGCTGGTGGCGGTCGGAACGGCGAGACTGGACTCCATGTTGGCGACTACCCGGGCTGCCGCGCCGCGCAACGGCCGGGTCGGTGCGCCGGTGGGAGCGAGCGCCGGGGCGCGTGTCGCCGCCGCCTTGGGCGCGGGCGCCGCCGGCGGCTCGGACGCCGGAGCCATCTCGGGCTCTGCGGCGGCCGGCTTCCGGGCCACCTCCGGCTGGTCAGACACCTGGGCACTGTTTTCGGCCGGCTCGCCGCCGTTCCGCCGGTAGTCGGCAAAGAAGTCGTGCCAGGCCGCGTCCACGCTGTCCGGATCGGCCAGGTACTGCTGGTAGATCTCCTCTACCAGCCACTCGTTCGGGCCGAAGCCGGCCAGGGGATTCGACTCTGACTGCGTTGGCACCGGGGCCGCCTCTGCCGAAGTGTCCGAAGGTCCGCGTTAGTGCCGGACTGTGCCGGACTGTGCCGGACCAGGTTACGCGGCGGAACGGTTCTCGGGCCGGTGCCTGCGGGTGCAGCTTGTTCTCAGGAGCCACAGCCCGAGCAGGCCGGCGACGATGAGGAAGCCGGGCGCCGGGAGGGAGTATGGGGCGTTCGCGATCGCTGGGAAGGATGTCGAGTCGACGAGCGCCAGCAGTCCGATCCGAGACAGCACGGCCACCGCTGCGGCGGCACCGACGACCCAGGCGCCAGCCCAGCCGTGGGGTCGCCGCCACGGCGCTACCACGTACCCGACCAGCGCCAGCGGCAGGAGAGCTATGGCAGCGGTGCGGTAGCCAACGCGCAACGCGTCGACCGGCCACCCGCCAGCGAGCCATGTTCGCTCATCGGCCTGGTGCTCGGCCAACGTGCTCGGCAGGCCGGTGGTAACCCGGCGGAACTGGGTCCACTGCTCCGGCGTTGCGTTGCTGACCGCACGCCGCCCATCGGCGAGTTGAAAGCCCACGGTGTACCGGGCCGCCCGCCACGCCGACTCGAGCAGCCGGCGTCCGCTGACGCTGGCCGGCGTCGGCAACATGCTCGGCATGGGGGTGTGACAGCGCAACCGGCCGCTAGCGCAGGCGGCTGCGATCTCGTCGCTCAGCCGCCCGAAGAAGGCTTGAGCCGCTGCCGCACTGCGGTAATACCCGGCCCGGGAGGCGGCGTCCCGAACTGCCCAGGGGATCCATCCACCAGCGATGTCAGCGCACACGCCCAACCCGCTGCAGCCGGGCCCGATCCAGGCCTGTTCAGGTCCTTCCATACTGGATTGCAGCTCAGCAGCGGCCACGCTCACCCGATAGACGGCCAGACGCTGCGCCCGGGAAATCGGCACGTAAGGAAGCGGCGGGCCGGCGTCGACGCTCTGCCAAAGGCCGTAGGCCCGCGGGAAGTTGCCCGAGACGAAGTCGTTGGTGAGCGCCACACCGTAGTGCTGGTGGTTGCGTTGGCTGACCGTGGCGGTAAACGCCCCGAAGACGGCGCCGGTGACAATCGCCGCGGCCGCGCTGGCCAGTAGTCGTGACTGGGCCAGTCGACGCGCCCCGACCCGGCGGACACCACGCGAGTCGCGGCCGGCGACCGCCAGCCCCACGATCAGCACGGTGAGCGCGGGCAGCAGCCAGATTCGTTCCTCTCGCAACAGCCAGTAGCCCGCCAACAACGCACCCGCGATGATGGCGAGCGCGAGAGTGCCGGCGGCGCTGTGCCTGCGCCCCTGCCTGATGGGCCTGGTCGCGGAGACGACGACCAAACCGACCACCGCAAACACCAGCAGGCTCGTTGAGGCGTAGACGTTGTCTCGAGCCAGCCGGGAGGCTTGCGGTCCAAAAAACACTGGGTTGAGGGCCAAAGCCGAGAAGGCGACCGCCGCGACGTACCGACTGCCAATGAGGCGTGCGATGAGGTAGGCCAGTGTGCCGGCCGCCGCCAGGGCGAGGACTTGGTAGGCCAGTGCCGTCGGCAGTCCCAGCCGCCGGACCACGGCAAGGAAGACCGGATACGCCGGCCCCTTGGCGAGCGTCAACTGGTCAAACGGTCCCAGCCAGGCGCCGTCGCTGATGAAGCTGGCGTGGCGAACGAACAGCTGATCGTCGTAGGCGGCGTTCCCGATCACCCACAGCGGCACCGCTTGGCGGATCCCCAAGCTGATGAGACAGACCGCGAGGAGGTATCCCATGCCGACGCCCCGGCGAGGGAAGCCGGCGCGGTGGTGCGGTAGCGCGGCGGTGCGCCGCAACCGCGCTACCGCACTGTCAGTCGCGGCGGACAACGAGGGTCAAGGTCAGGGAGACGACGATGGCCTGCATGCCGACGACCGTCAGGAGCATGCCGGCGACGCAATAGCGGAGGGTCGCCCCAATCTCCAACGGGCCGAAGTCGCTCGCCCGCCACCGCAGCACCGCCAATAGGAAGCAACCCAAGCCGGTGCAGGACAGACAGAGCCCGGCCACCAAACCCCGCTCAGCGGTCCAGCGCCGCAGGCCGCGGTCAAGGTCCGAGCTGCCAGGAAGGAGTCCGAGGGCAGAGCAGTACGCCCGGGACAGGACGGCAAGTCCGCCCAGTTGCACCCCGAGTACGACGGCGGTCGCCGCGGCGATCAAGGTGTGGATGTCGAACGTGACGCCCCCGACGCGCTGGCTTCCCAGCAGCAGCCACCCGAAGGCGGCGAAGCCGGTCACCAGCAGTGTGAGAGCCGGGTACAGCAGTAGCCAGCGAGGGCTGAGCGTGATCAGGAAGCGCAGGTGACGCCACCCGTCGCGCCACGAGCGCAGGTGCGGTGACCGGCTGCGCCCGTCGGGTCGCAAGGTCGTCGGGACCTCGGTGACAACCAAGTTGTGGACCGCCGCCCGCACGGCCATTTCACTCGCGAACTCCATTCCGCGGGTGCGCAGCCCAAGCCCCATGATCTGCTCTCGCCGGAATCCCCGCATGCCGCAATGGAAATCACCGATCGGGATGCCGTAGAGGAGGCGGCCCAACTTGGACAGGACCGGATTACCGAGCCATCGGTGCAAGACTGGCATCGCTCCAGGTGCGATGCCGCCTTGGAACCGGTTGCCGACCACGAGGTCCGCACCGGCCCGCAGCGCCGACAGGAACGGGGCGAGTTCGTCCAAAGCATAGCTGTCGTCGGCATCCGCCATGATCACGTAGCGACCTCGCGCCGTCTCGATTCCCGCGCGCAGCGCGGCGCCGTACCCGCGCTCGCCCACCGAGACGACTCGAGCGCCCTCGCGCCGGGCGATGTCGACCGATCCATCCACGGAGCCGTTGTCCGCCACCACGACTTCACCGTCTACGCCGAGCCGTTGCAGGCTGCCGCGGGCCTTGCGGATACAGGTGGCTAGCGTCTCGGCCTCGTCCAGACACGGCATGAGCACCGACAGCTCCACGGTGGCAGGACTCGCAGAGCCCGCACCGGACCTGCCGGGCGCAGCCGCTGCCGCGGCCGGCAGAGTAGTCACGATGAATCGAAGGGTTGGGACCGCACGCGGCCGACGGCGAAAACGGACTGCCCAAATGGCGGCGTCCACCGCGACTCTGCGCGGCGGGCCGTGGGAATCACCAGCCGGTCCCAGACTCGCAGCAGCCGACCGTCTCCCGGTGTCATGCGGAGCAGTCGCATGCCGACGATCCGAGCAGGCAGCCCCGGCGCGTTGACGTAGTGCAGCCGATGGACGGCCAAACCAGCCTGCCCAAACACCGCCCGCAGTGTCTTGGTCGGGTAGCGGCGGTAGTGCCGACCCTGCGGTCGAAGTCGCTCATCGCCAGCGGGAACGCGGGCACCAGCATGACGACCGAGCCGCCGGGGCGGACAAGGCCGCTGGCGGCGCGCAGCGCACCCACGTCGTCTTCGATGTGCTCCAAGACGTTGAAAGCGACCGCGCTGGAATGCTCGCGCTTGGGTGCTGCCCTGAGATCGAGCTGGAGCATGGCGACGCGCGGCTGAGACTCGAACCGGCGTCGCAGCATGGCCAGCCGGACCGGATCGGCCTCACTCACGGTGATGCGGGGAATGCCCGCGTCGAGGTAGGCCTGAGCGTAATCGCCCAGTCCGCTACCCAGCTCCAACGGATGACTACCCAGATACGGCATGGCCAGATGTCGCAGCCAGGCGTGATAGTTGTACGCCGACACCACCGACTCGAGGGTCTGCGACTGGAGCGCCGAATCACCGGCCACCGGGTGTGGCGGCGCGTCGATGAGATCGTGTTCGGTCACGGTCTTAGGCTAGAGGACCGGGACCTCGTTTCGGAATAACCGCAGCGCGGCGTGGCGCACTCGGTGCGCTGGGTAACTCACCAGGCGCCGCCTTCGACGGCGATGAGATAGTTGACGTGTTCGGATTCCGTTTGGCCGGCAATCATCAGGAGGTTCGCCAACAGTGGGGCTGAACACCATTTCCGGACTGCCGGTGCACGTGCTGGTGGTGCATGCCGTGGTGGTGCTGCTGCCGTTGGCCGCCATCGCCACGGCGCTGGTCGCGGTGTGGCCAGGAGCCCGGCGGCGGCACGGCCTGCTCGCGCTGGTCTTCACCTTCGTGGCGACCCTCACGGTGCCCGTCGCGACCTCCAGCGGCGAGGCGCTGGCCGAGCGCTTCAGCCTTAAGACGCCGGCCGTGCGGACACACACCTCGATCGGCAGCAGCCTGCTGCCGTGGGCCGCGGTGATGGGACTGACTCTCGCCCTGCTCGTCGCCGTGGACATCTACCGGCGGGCGGTCGCCCCGGCGGCGGCTTCGCCCGAGCCGTTGAGCCGACCCGAGCGCTGGCTCGTCGGTCGGCTCCCGGTTGGCGCCCGCCGGCCCGGTCCGCGGAGCTGGCTGCGTCCGTTGTCCCTGCTGGCCGCCGCGCTGGCGTTCGTCAGCGCGGTCGGGGCGGGAGTCACTGTCGTCCGCATTGGCGACAGCGGCGCCCGGGCGGCCTGGGGACAGCGGTCGGACCTGTCGCCGGTCAACGCCGGCCGGTAGGCCGGTGATCGGGAACGGTTAGTCAGCCCGTGTGCTCAAGGAGGAGCGAGTGATCGTCGTCCACGGCTGGTGGTCGGCGACGACGCTGGGAGTTGGCTCGGGCGCTCTGGTGTTGTGGGCCGAGGACTCCGGGCGAACGCGGGTGCCGCCACGGCGGCCCGGTCGGCGTCCGAAGGTCTTGGACCACCCATTCGCCGCGTCGGCCACCGACCTGCTCCGGGTGCTGCACGATGCCGGCTGCAACGTCCGGTCGGCCGCACCGGACCCGGCGGTGCTGGCGTTGCCCGATGCCGGGGCTGGCCCGGTGGCGTCTCCGGAGTTGGCCGACGAGCCGTTTGGGTGGGAGTCCGATCCGGCGGCCATGACCACGGAAACGCCGTCCTCGCTGACGCGGTGGCGGGTTCCCACCGTGCGGCTGGAGCACGTGGCTGCAGCAGCGGCGCTGGCGGCTCTGACCGGCCCGGGACCGGCCGCGGGATCGGAACCCACGACCGAGGCGTCGGTCCTGCCCGGTGTGGGGCTGCGCTACCTGGCGCGGCTGGCGGCGTTCGCCGAGGGCCTGGTCGAGCGGGGGCGGGTGCTGCCGTCGGTGCGGACGGGTGGCCGGGGCGTGGGAGTCGCGCTGTGGCACCCGGTGGTAACGGGAGCAGATGCCGCTTGGCTGCGGGCGGCCGCCGTACTCCTGCCGGCGGCCTGCCGCGCCGGCGACCCGGGGCCGGCCCGGGTTCAGGTGGCCATCACCGTGGATGCCCTGGTGGACGCCGCGGTCCGCGCGCGGGTTGGCACCGCCGCGAAGGCGGCCGGCGGCCGGACGCAAGCCGCCGCGCGCACCGTGCCGGGGCGCTGGCGTCAGGCCCTGACCGCTTCCGATCCCACGTTCCCGGCGACGGCGGCCGAACTGGCGACCCTCGAGGCGGCGCTGGCCGACTGGCAGCGGGAGGCGACCGCGACCGGGGCCGTGCGCGCGTGCTTCCGGCTGGTCGAACCGGCGGAGGAGCCGGTGGCCGAGGACCCGCCGACGCCGGAGAGAACGGGGAGCCAGCCGGCGCCATCCCGGGCGGACGCCCGGTGGCGCCTGGAGCTGGCCCTGCAGGCGAGCGATGAGCCCAGCCTGATCGTGGCGGCCGACCGGATCTGGGCGGCCCGGGGCGGCCTGCGCGCGCTGGCGCGGCACGTGCCCGACCCGCAGGAGCGGCTCCTGGCCGAGCTTGGGCGTGCCGTCCGCCTCTACCCGCGGCTGGAGCAGCCGCTACGCAGCGCGCGGCCGGCGGTCCTGTCGCTGGATACCGCGGGCGCGCACGAGTTCCTGGCCGAGGCGGCACCACTGCTGGTGGCCGCGGGCTTCGGTGTCCTGCTGCCCGGCTGGTGGACCACGCCGGCCGCGCGGCTCGGCGCCCGGTTACGCGCGCACACGCCGAGCCAGCCCGGCGCCACCACCGGCCCGGCCGGAATCGGGCAGGACGGGCTGGTGGAGTTCGACTGGCGGCTGGCGGTGGGCGGGCAATCGCTCACCGACGCAGAGGTCAACGACCTGGTGGCCGCGCAGCAGCCGCTGGTGCGGGTGCGGGGCCAGTGGGTCGCGGTCGACTCGGAGCGGCTGGCTCGGGCGCGCGCGTTCGTGCAGCGCGGCCGGCGGGGCGCGACCAGCCGCGCGAGCGCGGTCGAGCTGTTGGGCATGGTCGCCGGCGGCGCGGAGGGCCCCGGCGGGTTGCCCCTGGTCGGGGTGGACGCGGACGGCTGGCTCGGCGACCTGCTCGCCGGGGACGGGGCGGTGCGCGTGCAGTCGGTGCCGGTGCCAGCCGGCTTCACCGGACGGCTGCGGCCCTACCAGGAGCGGGGCCTGGCCTGGCTGGCGTTTCTGCACTCGATCGGGCTGGGGGGCCTGCTGGCCGACGACATGGGGCTGGGCAAGACGGTGCAGCTGCTGGCCCTGATGGCGGGCGACGCCGAGCGGGACGCCGACGCCCGACCCACGCTGCTGGTCTGCCCCATGTCGGTAGTCGGCAACTGGCAGCG
>JADGOU010000445.1 GCA_017882835.1 Frankiaceae bacterium
GGGGTGCCGGTAAGGAGCTCGTCACCAGGGGCGAAGTGACCGGCGAGTAACTTGGGCTGTCGTTCTCCCGCCCCACCGTAGGTGATCACCGATAACGTCCGGGCCGGGTCTTGGCGTGATCACCCGCCGGAGGGGCTGCTTGGCGCGTCGGTTGGAGCTGGACGAGCTCGTCGAGCACTTCACGCTTCTGCCGGACGAGGTGGCGCGGCTGCGCAACAAGTCGGGCCCGACCCGGCTGGGTTTCGCGCTGTTGCTGAAGTTCTTCACCCACAGGGGTCGGTTCCCGGCTGGTCGTGGGGAGCTGGCGGATGAAGTCGTCGAGTTCGTCGCCAAACAGGTGGGAGTGGCGGGGGCTGAGCTCGGTTTCTATGACTGGTCGGGCCGGCAGATCAAGGCACACCGGTCGGAGATCCGTGGGTCGCTGGGTTTCCGGGAATGCTCCGTCGCGGATGCGGAGAAGCTGACCGCGTGGCTGGCCGAGCACGTCGCGCAGGCCGAGCGGCGCCCGGATCAGGTCCGCGTAGAGCTGTTGGCCCGCTGCTGGGAAGAGCGGATCGAGCCGCCGGGCCGGACCCGGGTCGAGCGGATCCTGGCCTCGGCGCTGTACCAAGGCGAGGAGACGCTGTTCGCGGGGGTGACCAGCCGGCTGCCGCCAGAGGTGGCGACTCGGCTGGTAACGCTGATCGTCGCCGGCGGCGACGGCGAGGACGACGAGGGCCGGGCCGGGATCGGTGGAGGTCCCTCGGTGCTGGCGCTGATCAAGACCGATCCGGGCAACGTGAGCTTGGAGAGCATGCTCACCGAGATCGATAAGCTGCTCGCGGTGCGGGCGGTCGGCGTGCCGGCTGAGGTGTTCGCCGATGTGGCGCCGAGGGTGCTGGCCGGCTGGCGGGCCCAGGCTGCGGTGGAGTCCCCGTCGCACCTGCGAGCGCATCCGAACCCGGCCAAGACGCTCACGCTGCTGGCGGCGTTGCTGCACATCCGGGAGCGGGAGATCACCGACACGCTGGTGGAGCTGTTGATCGCCACGGTGCACCGGATCAACGCCCGCGCAGAGAAGAAGGTCACCGCAGAGCTGATCAACGCCTTCAAGAAGGTGACCGACAAGGAGAACATCCTGTTCTCGATCGCCGAGGCCTCGCTCGCGGCACCGGAGGAGAAGGTGCGCCGGGTGGTGTACCCGGCGATCGCCGGCGGGGAGGCGACGCTGCGGGAGCTGGTACACGAGTACCGGACGAAGGGGCCGGTGTACCGGACAACGGTGGCGACCACACTGCGCGCCTCCTACACCAACCACTATCGGCGCGGGCTGATCCGGCTGCTCGAGGTGCTCCAGTTCCGGTCCAGCAACGCCACGCACCGGCCGGTGATCGGGGCCTTGGAACTGGTCAGCCGGTACGCCGCGGCGGGAAACCTGTCGTACTACCCGGCCGGTGAGCATGTCCCCGCTCACCCGGGTCTGCGCGGGGACTGGGAGCCGCTGGTGCACAAGGTCGACAAGCGCGGCCGCCGCCGCACCGTGCGCATGGCCTACGAGGTGTGCACGTTCCGGGAGCTGCGCGAACGGCTGCGCTGCAAGGAGATCTGGGTGGTCGGTGCGGAGCGCTGGCGTAACCCGGACGAGGACCTGCCGGCCGACTTCGAGGAACGCCGGCACGAGCACTATCGGGAACTGTCCAAGCCGCTGGACGCCGCGGCGTTCGTCGACCCGCTGCGTGAGGAGATGCGCGCCGAGCTCGCGGCGCTGCACGACGCGCTACCCGCGGCGGACTGGTTGCAGGTCGCCGATCGGCCCGCTGGAGCGATCAAGCTCGCGCCGATCGAGGCCGCACCCGAGCCGCGCAACCTGCGCCGCCTTAAGGCCGAGGTAGGCCGGCGCTGGGGCATGGTGCCGCTGATCGACATGCTCAAGGAGGCGGTGCTGCGCACAGGCTGCCTGAGCGTGGTCACCTCGGTCGCCGGCCGCGGCACGATCAGCCCGGAGGACCTGGCCGAGCGGTTGATGCTGGCGATCTACGGCTACGGCACTAACACCGGGCTGCGGGCCGTCGCGACCGGCCAGCACAGCCACTCCGAGGACGAGATCCGCTACGTGCGCCGCCGGTACCTGACCGCCCAAGCGGCCCGCGCCATCGCCATCGAGATCGCGAACGCCACCTTCACCGCCCGGCAGCAGGCCATCTGGGGCGCCGGGTCGACCGCGGTCGCCTCGGACTCCACTCACTTCGGCGCGTTCGACCAGAACATCTTCACCGAGTGGCACTCGCGCTACGGCGGCCGCGGGGTGCTGATCTACTGGCATGTCGAACGTGGCTCGGTGGTGGTGCACTCCCAGCACCTGACCTGCTCGGCATCCGAGGTACACGCGATGGTCGAAGGCGCGATCCGGCACGGCACCTCGATGAGCGTGGAGGCCAACTACGTCGACTCGCACGGCCAGTCCGAGATCGGGTTCGGCATCACCAGGCTGCTCGGCTTCGACCTGCTGCCGCGGATCAAGCGGATCAACAAGGTCAAGCTGTACCGGCCGGCCGCCGGCGAACCGGACGCCTACCCCGCCCTGGCGCCGGCGCTGACCCGGCCGATCCGCTGGGAGCTGATCGCCCAGCAGTACGACCAGATGATCAAATACGCCACCGCGATCCGCACCGGCACCGCCTCCACCGAGGCGATCCTGCGCCGCTTCACCCGCAACGCCACCCACCCCACCTACCAGGCGATGCTCGAAGTCGGCCGTGCGCAGAAGACCATCTTCGT
>JADGOU010000446.1 GCA_017882835.1 Frankiaceae bacterium
GTGGGTACCCGGACCACGCGCCTGGACCGGCAAGCTGAGGACCACATCCGCCGGTCGTTGGCCGGGCGAACTGATCGAGGAGACCGGTGGCCGTCAACCTGCGCAACCGCAACTACCTCAAGGAGCTCGACTTCACCGCCGCGGAGTTGCGCTTCCTGCTCGCGTTGTCCCGGGACATAAAGGCCGCGAAGTACGCCGGTACTGAGCAGCCCCGGCTGCGCGGCAAGAGCATTGCGCTGATCTTCGAGAAGGCATCCACCCGGACCCGGTGTGCGTTCGAGGTGGCCGCCTACGACCAAGGCGCCAGGGTGACCTACCTCGGCCCGGAGGGCTCGCAGATCGGGCACAAGGAGTCGATGAAGGACACCGCCCGGGTGCTCGGGCGGATGTACGACGGGATCGAGTACCGCGGCTTCGCCCAGTCCACCGTCGAGGAGCTCGGCCGGTACGCCGGGGTGCCGGTATGGAACGGCCTGACCAACGAGTTCCACCCGACCCAGACGCTCTGCGACGTACTGACCATGACCGAGCACAGCCGCAAGCCGCTTACCGACATCGCCTACTGCTTCCTCGGTGACGCCCGCAACAACATGGGCAACTCGCTGCTGGTCACCGGGGCGATTCTGGGCATGGACGTGCGGCTCTGCGCGCCTCGGGAGCTCTGGCCGGCCGATGAGCTGGTAGCGCAGGCCCGGGGCGTCGCCGCGGGCAGCGGTGCCCGCGTGACGCTGACCGAGGACGTGGCCGAGGGCGTGCGCGGCGCGGACTTCGTGCACACCGATGTCTGGGTCTCGATGGGTGAGCCCATGCAGGCCTGGGCGCGCCGGATCGAGCTGCTGTCGCCGTACCAGGTCAACGCCGGCGTGCTGACCGCCACCGGGAACCCGGACGTGCGCTTCATGCACTGCCTGCCGAGCTTCCACAACCGCGAGACCACCGTCGGCGGGCAGATCTTCACCAAGTACGGGTTGGATGGACTGGAGGTGACCGAGGAGGTCTTCGAGTCCCCTCGGTCCGTCGTCTTCGACCAGGCGGAGAACCGGATGCACACCATCAAGGCGGTCTTGGTGGCCACTCTGGGAGACTGACGGCGACCGAGCGGGTGCGCCCGGCCGGCAGGTCGAAAGCCCCTGGCTGTCGGCTCGGCGGTGGGCGAAACTGGACGGACAACTGCGAGGAGCTCCCATGGACCCCATTCACCACATGCCGTCGGACATCGAGCCGCAAGACCTCGGTGACCTGGTCGAGGACTGTCGCTGCCTTGAGGGCGAGTGCACAACGCACGGGATTTCCCTGCACCCGGCGCATCACGACCTGTCGGTGCACGCGCACAACGCCGAAGTCACCGAGCAGACCAAGCACCTCATCGACGGCTACAGCGACTACGGCGACTGACCAAGTTCGGTCAAGCCCGACCGGTTTGAGCGTGGCCATCGACGCCGACCAGCCACCGCACCCGCTGCAGATTGCCGGTCGGCGGCTGCCCTTGGTGGGCCGGGCTCGGGTCTACGTCTGTGGCGTGACGCCGTACGACGTGACCCACCTCGGGCACGCGGCGACCTTCGTCTGGGTGGACGTGGCCGTCCGGCTGCTGCGTCGGCTCGGCGTCGACACCGAGGTCTGCCGCAACGTGACCGACGTGGACGCCCACCTGTTCGCTGCGGCCCAGCGGGCCGGAGCTGATTACGACGCCTTCGCGGCAGTGCAGCAGTTCTGGTTCGAGCACGACATGGCGGCCTTGGGCGTGGGGCGGCCGACGCACGAGCCGCGAGCCCGCAACTTCGTCCGCCCGGTAGTGGCGCTCGCGGCGGCCCTGGTGGACGCCGGTGCCGGCTACGTCCAGGACGGCGGTGTCTTCTTCCGGGGTGACGGTGTGGCCAACCGGGCCGGGCTGGACCGGGTGGAGGCGCTGGCGTTGGCGGCCGAGTTCGGCGACACTCCGGACAACCCGGCCAAGCACGATGCGCTCGACGTGGCCGTGTGGCAGCGGGCCGAAGCGGGTGAGCCAGCCTGGCCGAGCCCGTGGGGACTCGGCCGACCGGGCTGGCACGCGGAGTGCGCGGCGATGGCGCTGTCGACGTACGGACCGGCGCTGGACCTGCACGCCGGCGGTGCCGATCTGCGCTTCCCCCATCATGCCTACGAGGCGGCCCTGGCCGAGGCGGTGACCGGCGTGACGCCGTTCGCCCGGGCGTGGATGCACGTCGGCACCGTGCAGGTCGGCGGGACGAAGATGGCGAAGTCCGTCGGCAACCTGGTGCTGGTGCGCACGCTGCTCACCGACCACAGCGCAGCCGCCGTCCGCCTGCTGCTACTGAACCGACAGTGGTCGCAACCGTGGGACTACACACCGGAGCTGCTGGCGGCGGCGGAGGCGCGTCTTGAGGACCTGCACGCCGCGGCTGGCCGTCCCGGCGAAGCTGCCGGCCCGGAGCAGGCGGTGCTGCATGCGCTGCTGGCCGACCTCGACGTTCCAACCGCGATCGACATCGCGGTGGGGGCGGGTGGCCGGGCGGCCCGCACCGTGGTCCAGGTGCTCGGCGTCGCCTGAGCCCTAGTCCCCACTTGGGCGTGGTCGGGAACGTTGCTGTACGCCGACCGGTCAGGGCGCCTCGCGGCGGGTGGTCGCTCGTGGCGACTGATGGTTGGGCCCGGGGCCATGCACCGGCCGGCGCACGTCAACCACGGTAACACCGCAGACGGTGGCCAGCGGCGCGCTCGGCGGTCGTCGCTCGCCCGGACTGCCTCTCGGGCGCA
>JADGOU010000447.1 GCA_017882835.1 Frankiaceae bacterium
TCACCCACACCACGACCATCGGGGTGCGCTCCACGGTGGTGGCCAAGACAGCGCTGTCCCGGACCTGGGTGGGTGTCGAGCTGCTGGGCGGCACGGTCCCGGTCAAGGTGGCGCACCGTGCAGGAGTCATCGTCTCGGCGACGCCGGAGTTCGAGGACGTGGCCGCGTTGGCGGCTGCGACCGGGCAGCCGGTGCGGGCGGTTCTGGCCCGGGCGAGCGCGGCGGCGGCTCAGGCGGGGCTTGAGCCCGGCGCAGCGATCTGAGCGGCGATGTGTCCGGCGCCGTAGCCGTTGTCGATGTTGACGACGGCCACCCCGGGAGCGCAGGCGTTAAGCATTGTGAGTAGAGGCGCCAGGCCGCTGAAGGCGGCGCCGTAGCCCACGGAGGTCGGCACGGCCACTATCGGCGCCGCGACCAGCCCGGCGATCACGCCGGGGAGCGCGCCGTCCATGCCGGCGACGACGACCAGACATCGTGCCTGCCGCAGGAGGTCCAACTTGCCCAGGACACGGTGCAGCCCGGCGACGCCGACGTCCACGACGAGCTCGGCGCGGCGGCCCAGGTAGCGGGCGGTGTTCAGGGCCTCCCGGGCGACCGGAAGGTCGGAGGTGCCGGCGGTGACGACCAGGACCAGGCCGCCGTTGGGCTGGGGTGGCTGGGCTGGCCACGCCAGGAGGTGGGCCTGTTCGTCGTGGTGGGCGTCTGGGATGACCATGAGGATGGCCTTGGCGTGGGCCGTGGTGGCTCGGGTGAAGAGGGTGGTGGTCCCGCGTTCGCGCACGGCCGCGGCGATGACGGCCACTTGGTCGGGTGACTTGCCCTCGCAGTAGATGGCCTCGGGGTAGCCGCGCCGCGCCGCCCGGTCGTGGTCCAGCTCGGCGAAGTCGGTCAGCGACGCCGGCGGCACCCAGGCCTCATTCACGGTCAACCTGTACGAGCGGCAGGGTGAAAGCACCGGACTGGATCCCGGCGAGATCGACCGTGACGAAACGGAACCCAGCCGCCCGCACGGCGGCCTGGACCCGCCCGCGCAGGGCCGGTGACACAGCTCGCTCGATGTCGACCCCGGGCAGCTCGAGGCGGGCGACGTCGCCGTGGTGGCGCAGCCGGCAGTCGGTGAAGCCCAGAGCGCGCAGGCTTGCCTCGGCTGCTTCCACCTGGGCCAGCTTCTGGGGGGAGACCTCCTCGTAGTGCGGGATGCGCGAGGCCAGACATGGCGCGGCGGGTTTGTCGGCGCTGGGCAGGCGCAGCACCCGCGCGATGCGGCGTACGGCGGCCTTGTCCAGTCCGGCGTCGGCCAGGGGCCGCAGGACCAGGTGCTCGGCGGCTGCCCGAGAGCCCGGTCGGTCTGGGCGCCGGGCATCGTCGGCGTTCTCGCCGTAGGCGAGGGCGGTCAGCCCGTGCGCCTGAACGACCTCCTCGGAGATGCGAGTGAACAGCTCGTCCTTGCAGTGGAAGCAGCGGTCCGGTCCGTTCGCCCGGTATGCCGGCCGCTCACCCTCGTTCGTCACCACCTCCACCAGCGGAACGCCGACGAAGCGCGCAACCTCGTGAGCGGCGCTGCGCTCTGCGGAGGCCAAGCTGGGGGACACGCCCATGATCGCGACCACTCGGGCCGGCCCGAGGAACGCCCCCGCCAGGGCGAGCAGGACGGAGGAGTCCACGCCGCCGGAGAACGCCACACCGAGCCGGTCGACGACCTGCAGCTGTGAGCGCACTCGGTCGACCAGGGCGTGGTCGACCCCGAACGCGGTGTCCTCCGGCACGGTTCTGCTCTCCCTTGCGTATTCGGATGGGTCAAGCGACCATTCTGCGTGGAAAGCACTGCACGGTCCACGCGACGTTTGGTGTGGGCGCCGAAGAGTCCCGCAGCCCTTGTACCGGGGCGGTGGCAAGCCGTTCGGCGCCACCGGGTCGTAGGGAGCAGTCTCTGAGGACAAGCACGGCACTGGAGGTCCAGAGTACTGGTGATGACCACGACGGCCGGGCTGCGGTGGTGAGGTTGCCGACGGCCGGGGCGGCTGATCAGGCTTCGACCGGAGAGCGCACTGTTTCGGCACGAATCTCAGGCAGCAGCCATGCGGCAGCGGAAGGCCCAGCGCCATAAGCTGGCCGTGGACTCAACCACTTTCGCGCCGATGTGTTCTGGTCGGGACCGCGCCTACCGGGCGGCTGGTTGCAGACGAAGCCTCAGATCGGGCGCACTCGCGGTGGCGCGGGCTCCAGCGATCCGAGTAGCGTCGGGGTATGCAGACTCGACGACTCGGGCGAATCGGCCATGAAAGTTCAGTCCTGATCTACGGAGCGGCCTCCCTGTCTGACGTTGATCAGGCCCGCGCAGACATCTCCATCCAGGAGGCGCTGGACGCGGGCATCAACCATTTTGACGTGGCGGCCGATTACGGGGACGCCGAGTTGCGGCTGGGTCCGTGGATGCCACGCATCCGGTCCCAAATCTTCTTGGCAACCAAGACTGGGCGCCGCACCGACGCCGAGGCATGGGCGGAGATTAACCATTCCTTGGAGCGGCTGCAGACCGACCACCTCGACCTGATTCAGCTTCACACCGTGGGTGACTTGGAGACCCTAGACCAAGTGACGGGCAACGGGGGAGCACTGGCGGCCGCCGTCCGTGCCAAGGAGGAGGGACTGGTGTCGGCGGTGGGCATCACCGGTCACACGCACACCGCGCCGTCGGTACACACCGAGGCATTGCGCCGCTTCGACTTCGACAGCGTCCTGACCCCAATGAACTA
>JADGOU010000073.1 GCA_017882835.1 Frankiaceae bacterium
CGGTCCAGCACCACGTATCGAGCTCCTTGCTGAGGTTCCGGTCGCACCCCGGCCAGGGCACCCGGTACGACGGGTCTATCCGCCTCGCGATTCATCGTAAGCGGTGCCCGCCGCCGAGGGCCGTGGACGCGGCCGGCGCGCGCGCCGATGCCGAGATCCATGGTCGGCTGGCGGCCAACGGCCCCACCGATTGAGTGCCGGCCAGACGCAGGCGCGCAGCCGGACGGTCAGATTCAGAAGAGGCTTAGGCGTCCTGGGACAGCACGAAGCCATGGCCGGTGTCGGTGTTCAAGTGATCTCCAGCAGCTTCTCCCGAACGGCATAAACCACAGCTTCCATCCGAGAATGCAGCTGCAGCTTCTCCAGGATGTTGCGGATGTGGTTCTTGACAGTGTTCTCGCTGATGAACAGCGCCTTGGCGATGTCCCGATTGTTCAGCCCTTTGGCGACCAGCTTGAGCACGTCCATTTCCCGATCGGTGAGCCGGGGCGAAGGCACCTGTTGTCGCTCGCCGGTGCGTTTGATCATCGCGGCGAACTCGGTCAGCAGCTTGGAGGCCATGGCGGGCGAGATCAGCGACTGGCCACTGCGCACGGCGCGGATGGCCACGGCCACCTCGTCGATCGAGATCTCCTTGAGCAGATAGCCCATTGCACCGGCCTTGATAGCGTCGTACAGGTCGGCTTCCTCGTCACTGATCGTCAGCATGATGATCCGGGCGCTCGGGACGGCGCCTTTGATCGCCGTACAGGCGTCGATGCCACCGCGTCGAGGCATCCGAACGTCCATGAGCACGATGTCGGGCAGGGCGTCGGCGGCCTTGCCTACCGCCTCGGCGCCGTCACCAGCCTCGCCGACGACCTCGATGTCCGGCTCCTGCTCGAGCACCATCTGCAGTCCCCGGCGGAACAAGGCGTGATCGTCGACGATGAGCACCCGGATCGGATCTAGGGCCGGAGCATCCAGGGAGTCAGCGGCCGGCGACGGGTTGGTCACGGCGAAGTCCTCACCTCGGCGGTTCCAACGATCATCCCACGCCGTCGCGCTATTGGGGGTGTCAGCGCGCGTCGCCCCCGGTTCCGGTGGTCAGTCCGCGAGGTCCGGCCAGCGCCCGTCAGTTCTCCAGTCGGATCACTCCGTAGTCATAGCCGCGCCGCTTGTAGACCACGCTGGGCCGGCCGGAGCCGGCATCGGTGAACAGGTAGAAGTCGTGGCCGACCAGCTCCATCTCGAACAGCGCGTCATCCAGCGTCATCGGCGCGGCGGCGTGCACCTTCTCCCGGACCACGACCGGCGATTCCTCGGTGCCGGTGCCGGTGCCGGTGCCAGTGGCGGTCGCGGCGGCCACGGCCCGGTCCCGGTCGTCCGCCGGGACCACAGCGATCGGCGCCTCGGTCCGCGGCCGGTCGGGTGCGCCCGCTGGTTCGGCCCCGTTCGGAAGATCAGGAGCGGCGACGACCGGCACGGCCCTGGTGACCCGGTGCGCCCGCCGGCGGTCGGTGGCTCTGCGCAACCGGTTCTCGATCTTGGCGAGGGCAAGGTCCAGGGCGGCGTACTGGTCGCGAGCGCTGGCCTCCGCCCGCACCACCGGACCCTTCGAGACGCAGGTCAGCTCCACTCGCTCACGCAGGTCAGCCTGCCGCGGGTTGCGCTCCTTGCTTACTTCAACGTCGATGCGCACGACCCGCTGGTCCAGCCGGGCGAGCTTGGCGCACTTGTCCGCGGCGTGAGCCTTGAAGGCCTCACTCACGGCTTGGTGCCGGCCCTTGACCACGATGTCCACGCGTCCTCCAGGTGTCCTGGGCCTGTGTTTGGCGGCCGGCCGGCAACGGGTCGACTTAACTAGCGCGGTCGCAACCGGGCGTCACAGTCCGACGCTAGTCCACCCGTGTCACGATCGGGCCCGACCCACGTCGCAGCGTGGTCGCGGCGACGACGGCGGCAGCGGTCGGTGACCAGCCGCCGGCCCGCAGCGCCCGGGCCGCCTCCGCCAGCGTCGCCCCGGTCGTCAGCACGTCATCAACCACGATCACGCGGGCGCTCGCCGGCGCCGAACCGACGGTGCGCCGCATCCGCAGCGCCCCGGCCAGGTTGCGGGCGCGGGCGACGGCGTCGAGCTCCCCCTGGTCGGCCACGGCTCGGACGTGGTGCAACACGGCCGCGGCGTACGCCGGCCAGCCGACCCCCCGCAGCGCCCACGCCGCCCGGCGGGCCAGCCGCAGCGCATGGTCGTCCCCGCGCCGCCGACGGGCTGCGGCGCTCGGCGGGATCGGCACCAGCACCATCGACGGGCAGTAGGCGCCTGCGTCGAAGCGGCCGCCTACTGCCGGCGGCGTGGTGCCGGGCAACGTGGCCAGCACCGCCCGGGCCAACGCATCCCCCAGCGGCCGAGCCAGACCCGAGCGACCATCCTCCTTGTGCCCGAGCAGCACCTCTCGGACCACCCCGCCGTACGCCGCGACCGCACACGTCGGCGGCAACCCGGGCGGGGGCGGCGAGGGTGCGACCCGGCGGGCCGGACCGGACAGCGCCGTGGAGCACTGGGCGCACAGCACCGAGCCGGGTGCCACGCACGCCGTACAGGCGATCGGCAAAACGAGGTCGAGGGCGGCAGCGGTCAGTTCGGCGAACATCCTGAAAACGATGCCGGCGTCGGCGCCGATCGCCCTGCCACCAGCCGCAATATGTGCATTGTCGGCGGAGGCGCGCCGGCTGTGGAGAACCGGCTCGGCTGGGAGGCCGCGCTGGGAAACTCATCAGCGTGAACAGGCCGCGATCGACAACGCAACGAGCGCCGCCACCGACTCGTGGTTTACCGGTTGTGCCACCCCCACCTCGGTTACGAGGGCGGTCAGCAGCTGCGGCGGAGTGACGTCAAAGGCCGGGTTGTACGCCGCCGAGCCCGCCGGACACACCGGCACCCCGGCGTACGCCGTCACCTCCGCGGCCGCCCGCTGCTCGACCACGATGTCCGCACCGGCGGCAGTGGCCAGGTCCAGCGTGCTCGTCGGCGCCACCACCACGAACGGTACGCCGTGGTGGTGAGCCAGCACCGCCAGCGGGTAGGTGCCGACCTTGTTGGCCACGCTGCCGTCGGCGGCGATCCGGTCGGCCCCGACGACGACAAGGTCGACCGCGCCGGCGGCGAACAACGAGCCGGCCGCGCCGTCGGCCAGTACCGAGTGCGGCATGCCAGCGCCGGCAGCCTCGTACGCCGTGAGCCGGCCGCCCTGCAGCAACGGCCGGGTCTCGTCGACCCACAGGTGAGCAAGCCGGCCGTGGCGGTGGGCGGCATCGACGACCGCGAAGGCGGTGCCGGCACCGGCCGACACCAGCCGACCGGTGTTGCAGTGGGTCAGCACTCGGGCGTCCTCAGGTACCAGCGCCAGGCCGTGGGTGGCCATGGCCGCGCTGGCGGCGGCGTCCTGCGCCGCGAGAGCGTGCGCCTCGGCCACCGCGGCTGCCGCCCGCCCGCCGGCCGGGGCCGCCAGCGCGGCGGCGAGCACCCGCCGGACAGCCCACCCCAGGTTGACCGCGGTCGGCCGGGCGTCCGCCAGCCGAGCGGCTTCGGCGCGCAGGGTTGGCTCGTGCCCGCCGGCACGCGCGGCGGCCAGCGCCACGCCGTACCCACCGACCACGCCGAGCAGCGGCGCTCCCCGGACGGCCAGCCGCTGGATAGCCGCCACCAGCATTCCTACGTCGGTGCAGGCAAGCTCCACTTCCCGATGCGGTAGCTGGGTCTGGTCGAGCAGGACGATCGCCGGCCCCGCCGGCGGCTCCGCCGGCCGCCAGCGAGCCGCAGGTACTGCCTGAGCCGGCAACGCGGACAGCGACACGGTGCCATCTTCGCTGACCGGGCGGCTGCGAGCACGGTTCTGGCACTATGAGCTGACGGCCGACGCCCCGGTAGTCCCCGGCTGCCCATCCCCGACTGCCAAGCCCCGGCTGCCCATCCCCGGCTACCAAGGAGAGTGGATGAGCGAGACGCCGGGCTGGGCGGCACCAGGTTGGGGGCCGCCGGAGCGACCGGCTGTTGACGGCGGCGGCGACGGCGACGGCGCTCCGGCTAGGCATCTGCCACCGACGCCGTCGCTGGCGCCGCCGGAAGCCGGTACTGCCGTCGCGGGCGTGCCACCACCCCCCCCGGGCGAAGGGCCTCCCGGCTGGGGCGAAGGGCCTCCCGGCTGGGGCGGAGCCCAACCCGGCCGGGGCAGACAACCCGGCTGGGGCGGCGGACAACCTGGCTGGGGCGCGGCCCAACCCGGCGGCGGACAACCCGGCTGGGGCGGAGCCCAACCCGGCTGGGGCGGACAACCTGGCTGGGGCCAGCGGCGCACCGAGCCGAAGCCAGGCGTCATTCCGCTGCGGCCCCTGGGCCTGAGCGAGCTGCTCGACGGCGCCATTGCCATCGTGCGTACCTATCCCAAGGTCACCCTTGGCCTGTCCGCGATCGTCATGACGGTCACGCAGCTGATCCGATTGGTGATCAACGCGTACTACCTCCCCACCCTGTCCGGCTTGACCACCAACCTCAACAGCGGTAGCCCGCCCGACACCGGGGCGCTGACGGACTTCTTGGGCGGCCTAGCCGCCGCCGTCGGAGCGGGCCTGATCGTGTCCTGGCTGGGTGTGTTGGTGCTCACGGGCATGCTGACCGTGGTCGTGGGCAAGGCCGTCCTCGGCGAGCCGATCACCATGGGCCAGGCCTGGAGCGAGCTTCGCCCGCGGTTGCTGCGACTGCTGGGAGTGACGCTGCTGACCGCGCTGGTGATCAGCGGACTCGCCCTGGGGTGTCTGCTGCCCGGCCTGGTGGCGTTCGCGGCTGGGGCCCCCGGCGTACTCAGTGGCCTGCTCGTTGCCGCCGGGGGCCTGGCCGCCGTGGCGCTGGTCGCAGTGGCGTACGTACAGCTTTCGCTGGCCACGCCGGCGCTCGTGTTGGAGCGCACCAGCGTGCGCGGGGCGCTGCGCCGCTCACGGGCACTGGTGCGCCACAGCTGGTGGCGAGTGGCGGGCATCCTGATCCTGGCGGCAGTCGTGGCCGGCGTGCTGAACAGCGTCCTGACCGTGCCGTTCGCGATCTTCGGCGGCGGCTCGCCATTCGACCTGTCCGGCTCGGGTCCGGACCTCGGCTTCGGCGCCCTGCTGCTGAGCGCGATCGGTGCGATCATCGCCGGCACGATCGTCCAGCCCTTCAACGCCGGCGTGCAGGCTTTGCTCTATGTGGATCGCCGGATGCGCGCGGAAGGCCTCGACGTGACTCTGGCCGAGGCCGCCGCGCGCCGCAGCGTACCGGTGGCATGACGGCCCTGCCTGGCACGGTTGAGGCGACGGGGTTTGCGGTGCTGGCGGCGCCGCCGCCGATCACCCGGGACGGCGCCCGCCGCGATGCCGTGCGCGAACTGTCCAAACAGATCTACGCCGGCCACCACCCGTCCCTGATCGGCCGCGCCCTGGCCAAGGTGTTGGAGTGGATCAGCGCCGCGATCGACCGGGCAGCGTCGGTCGGGCCGACCGGGATCGTCGGCCTGGTCGTCCTGCTCGGGCTGCTCGTTCTTGCGGTCGTGGCCATCCGGCTGCGGATCGGTCCGCTCGCCCGTCGGCACCCGGTCTTCCCAGCCGACGACCCAGCCGGCCCGCTGTCGGCCACCGAGCACCGCCGGCGGGCCGACGCGCTTGCCGCCGAGGGTCGGTGGGCGGAGGCCGTCCGCGAGCGCCTGCGGGCCATCGTCCGCGAGCTCGAAGGTCGCGGCGTCCTGGATCCCCGGCCGGCACGCACCGCCCTCGAGGTCGCGGCGGAGGCCGGCGCCGCGCTACCCGCCGTTCAGGTCGAGCTGAGCGAGGCAGCGGAGCTTTTCGACCAGATCTGGTACGGCGGGCGCGTGGCCACCGCGGCTGCCGACCGCCAGCTGCGGCAGGTGGACGACCAAGTGCGCGCCGCTCGACCGGTCCTGACCGCGGTCGGCCGGTGAGCGCGCCCGCGGCCGGTCTCGACGCCCAGCAGCGGGCGGTCGACACCTTGACCCCTAAGTCGACCCCTAAGTCGACCCCTAAGTCGACCCCTCGGTCGACCTTGCCTGCGAGCCCCGGCTCCACCTCGCGCTCGACCTCGCCCACCGTCGCGGACCTGTGGCGAGCCGCCCGGGGACCGCTGGCAGCCGCCGCCGCGTTGTTGATCGTTGCCACCCTGGTCGCCCTGGTCAACTCTCGGCGTACCGCCGGTGCGCTGGACCCGACGGCGACCGACCCGTCCGGGGCTCGGGCGCTGGCGCAGCTGCTGCGGGACCGCGGGGTGGTCGTCGACCGGATCGAAACCGTGGAAGGAGGCACGGCCAACGCCGGAGCCGACGTCACGATCTTTGTTCCGCTGCCCGACCGGTTGCCGCCGGCCGCGTACGGGTCGCTGGCCACCAGCCCCGGCGACCTGGTGGTGGTCAACCCGGATATCGGCGTGCTGTCGGTGCTCGCGCCCGCCGCACGTCCGGACGGCTCGGCGCCGGAAGGGGCGCGCCAGCCCGCCTGCGCCCTGCCGGTCGCGGTCACGGCCGGGGTGGCGGACGTCGGCGGTTCGACGTACCAGCCGAAGCCGGGGGTCACCGGCGCGGTCGGGTGCTACGCCGCGGGTGGGGCGGGCAGCCTGCTGGCGATGCCGCGGTCGACCGGCGGCACGGTCACCGTGCTGGGCAGCCCCACGGCGCTGACCAACGCCAGTCTGGACCGGCTGGGGAACGCCGCGCTGGCCCTCGGCTTGCTCGGGGCCAAAGCCCGCGTGCTCTGGCTCGTGCCGCCGGCGGGCGCGGCCGTCGCCGCCGGCAGTCACGACCGCACGGTGACCGAGCTGCTGCCCGCCTGGGTGCGCCCCGCCCTGCTCCAGCTGCTCATCGGCGTGGGGTTGATCGCGTTGTGGCGGGCGCGGCGCCTCGGCCCGGTCGTCGCCGAGTCGCTGCCGGTGGTGGTCCGGGCCGCGGAGGCGGTCGAAGGGCGAGCTCGGCTCTACCGGGTGGCCGGCGCCCGCGACCGGGCCGCCGAGGCGCTGCGCTCCGGCGCCCGGTCTCGGCTGATTGACTCACTCGGGCTGCCCCCGGACGCGTCCCCGGCCGCCGTGACGGAAGCCGTCACCGGACGAGTGCGTCGGCCGTCGGCAGCGGTCGATGACCTGCTGTACGGTCCGCCACCGCACGATGACGCTGCGCTGGTTCGCCTCGCCGACGCCCTCGATGCCCTGGATGAGGAGGTACGCCGCCAGTGAGCCAGCCGATGACGGTCGCTCGGGATCAGCCGGCCGCCGCCGACGCGGCCCGAGCCCGGGCGGCGCTGGTCGCCCTCCGCGCCGAGGTCGCCAAGGCCGTGATCGGCCAGGACGCAGCGGTCACCGGACTGGTCATCGCGCTGCTCTGCCGCGGCCACGTCTTGCTCGAGGGTGTGCCCGGAGTCGCAAAGACGTTGCTGGTGCGGGCGCTGGCCGCGGCGCTGGCCCTGGACACCAAGCGAGTCCAGTTCACGCCGGACCTGATGCCGGGCGACGTGACCGGTTCGCTGGTGTACGACGCCCGAACCGCCGAGTTCTCCTTCCGCGCCGGCCCGGTTTTCACCAACCTGCTCCTCGCCGACGAGATCAACCGGACGCCACCGAAGACCCAGGCCAGCCTGCTGGAGGCGATGGAGGAGCGGCAGGTCTCAGTGGAGGGCACGCCGCGGCCGCTGCCGGAGCCGTTCGTCGTGGTGGCGACCCAGAACCCGATCGAGTACGAGGGCACGTATCCGCTGCCCGAGGCCCAGCTCGACCGGTTCCTGCTCAAGCTCACGATGCCGGTGCCCGGCCGGCCGGACGAGATCCGCATCCTTGGCGCCCACCACGCCGGCTT
Organism: Frankiaceae bacterium; assembly: GCA_017882835.1. GTDB lineage: Bacteria > Actinomycetota > Actinomycetes > JADGOU01 > JADGOU01 > JADGOU01. The sequence goes on from JADGOU010000073.1 coordinate 7,863, forward strand.
CGACCCGCGCGACCTGACCGCCGCCGGCCTGACAGCGGTGGCCGGACCGGCGGAGTTGGCGGCCGGCCGGCACGCGGCCCGCGCGGTCTCGGTCGCACCGGAGGTGCTCGGCTACATCGTCGATGTCGCCCGAGCCACCCGGTCGGCACCGTCGCTGTCGCTGGGCGCTTCGCCGCGCGCGGCCACGGCGCTGCTCGCCAGTGCCAAGGCGTGGGCGTGGCTGTCCGGCCGCGACTTCTTGACCCCGGACGACGTCAAGGCGCTGGCCCGGCCAACCCTGCGGCACCGGATCAGCCTGCGGCCGGAGGCCGAACTGGAAGGGGTCACCGCCGACGGGGTGCTGGACAGCGTGTTGGCCACGGTTCCGGTGCCCCGCTGACCAAAGTGGACAGCCGCGACGACGGCGGTGCGGGGCCGGTGGACGCGTGGCCCTGACCGGACGGGCCGGGTTGCTGGGGCTGCTCGGCGTACTGGTCGTCGCTGTCATCCCGCGGCACCTGCTCACCCTGGCCGTGGTGGACGGGGCGCTGGCGGTCGGCATAGTGGTCGACCTGACCCGCGCTGGCCGGGTCCGCGACCTGGTGATCCAGCGTGGCGGCTCCCAGTCCACCCGGTTGGGCGAGCCGACCACGGTGACCCTCGACGTCGTCAACACCGGCCGGCGCCGGGTCCGCGGGCGGTTGCGCGACGCTTGGCCGCCAAGCGCCGGGTCCCGGCCTGACCGGCACGCACTCGAGCTGCCCCCCGGAGCGCGCCGGCGGCTGGAGACCGTGCTGGTGCCCACTCGCCGCGGGGACCGGCGTCCGAGTGCGGTCACCGTCCGCTCAATCGGGCCGCTGGGGCTCGCCGCACGCCAAGGTCGGCACCAAGCCGCGTGGTCCGTCCGCGTGCTACCACCGTTCACCTCTCGCCGGTTCCTGCCCGAGCGGCTGGCGCGGTTGCGGCTGCTGGACGGCCTGGTCACGGCCAATGTGCGCGGCCAGGGCACCGAGTTCGACTCGCTCCGGGAGTACGTCGTCGGCGACGACGTGCGCTCGATCGACTGGCGGGCCACGGCTCGTCGCCAGGACGTCGTGGTGCGGACCTGGCGACCGGAGCGCGACCGGCGAATCGTGCTGGTGCTCGACACCGGCCGGACGTCCGCGGCCCGAGTCGGCGACATCCCCCGGCTGGACAGCGCCCTGGATGCGGCGCTGCTGCTGGCCGCCTTGGCCGCCCGCGCCGGCGACCGGGTCGACCTGCTCGCGGTGGACCGGGTACAGCGGGCCAGCGTCGAGGGCGCCAGCCGGACCGAGGTGCTGCCCCGGTTGGTCCAGGCGATGGCGCCGCTGGAGTCGGTGCTGGTCGAGTCCGACGCTCGGCGGCTCGTTGTCGAGGTCCTGCGGCGGGCTCGCCGGCGCTGCCTGGTCGTGCTGTTCACCAGCCTGGACCGGGCTGCTGTCGAGGAGGGGCTACTGCCCGTGCTGCCGTCGCTGACCAGCCGGCATCTGGTGGTGCTGGCTGCGGTCAGCGACCCGCGGCTGGCGGAGCTGGCCCGCGGCCGCGGCGACGCGGCGGCGGTGTACGACGCCAGCGCCGCCGAGCAGGCCCGAGCCGAGACCCGGTGGGTCACCGCGGAGCTGCGCCGTCGGGGCGTCGAGGTGGTCACCGCGCCGCCGACCGAGTTCGCGCCCGCAGTCGCCGACGCCTACCTGGAGCTGAAGGCCGCCGGCCGACTCTGAGGGTCCGCAAGGTACGACCCCGTCCCGGCCGGTGCTTGCGCGTGACCCAACCCCCGACAGGCACCCTGTTGCCGCAGCGGGCTCGGGTGCGCAACAGCTGTAGCCAGTCTTGGGGCTCAAACCGCTCAATCCGGCGTTGCTATCCCAGCCGCAGGATGAGCACTCGCTGGTGCGCTCTAACCACCGCGGACAAGAGGAGACCGGCGCCGCCACCGTGGGTGCTGATCTAGGAGTCGGCGCGCGCGTTAAACGCCTCCCGAGGCCCTTCCGGCCGCTCCAACAGCTCCTCGATCCGGGCGTCGACCAGCCGCCGAACCGCGACCGGGAGAGCGTCGTACTGCTCGACGGCAACCTGGAGCCATAGCGCGGAGTAACGGGGCATCTACCTCTACCGCTGCGCCCAGCGGCCGTCCTCGTTGCGGGCCACCCATCCGGAGTCGCCGCCGGCTTGGGCGTGCGCCACCAGCTCGTGCTCTGGCTCGTTGAGCGGATTGGTGCGAATGGCCGCGATGCCCCACCAGCGGTCCAGGACCGCGTCGAGGGGGCAAGGTCGAACAGCTCCGCGGCCTGCCCGAGGGCCGGCTGGAACTCGGCCTCGAACTGCTCGCACTCCGCGGGCGCGAACTCGGCCAGCGCAGCGCGAATCGATGGGCCGGTACGTTCGATCTTCGTGGTCGTCACGGTCACGCGCCGAATATCCGCCAACGCGGTCCCGTGGGCCGGCAGAGCTGGCGGTGGGCCCGGCGCGCCTGCATGGCACCGCAGCGACCGGTCGCAACCCTCCCGCAACCCGATCCCCGCACAAAGATCGATGCCGCCCGGCTTTCGACCGCCCGGCTTTCGGCCGCCCGGGGCCGTGCCAGGGCCAGTCGGCCACCGACCGCTACCGCATCGACCCCA